>CAVIBE010000085.1:0-2056 GCA_963640885.1 Oscillospiraceae bacterium
GTTAGGAGCTGAAAGCGCTGCATCTAAGATTCCTTTTGAAAGGGATACCGGAACCTGTCCCGGTTCGCAAATTGCACCCGGCTGATAGTATTCCCACTGAATCTGACCGTCAGTCTTTTCTGTAATCAGTTCGCAGATCAAAGGCATATGAACATCATAAGCCTGGTCTCCAGGTGGGTAAGCACACTGCACTTTAAAGGTATAAACCTGATCCGCATCTGCGGTAGTTCCTCCATCGTTTCCGGAACCGCCGCAAGCTGCAAATGTGGTAATAACCAGTGCCAGCATCAGCACGATTGCCAGTGATTTTTTCATCATCTTCATTCTTCATTCCTCCTTCTATAACATATTTTTTGTTATACAACTGTCTTTATTCTAATCTCTTTACATAATCTTTACAATTTTTTATACTTTATATCTTCTTAATATGCAGATAGAATAATCGCAAAAACACAAAAAAAAGCCGTAAAAACGGCTTTAAAATATGTAAATATCATCTAAAATCCCCGATAATTATAATCCTCTCGAACGTTGTTTCATTCGCTGCTCGTGATCCAGAATTTTTTTCCTGAGTCTTATGCTCTTAGGCGTAATTTCAAGCAGTTCATCGTTTTTAAGAAATTCCAGAGACTGTTCGAGGCTCATTCTCTTAGGCGGTGTCAGCCTGAGCGCCTCGTCGCTTCCTGCGGCACGAGTGTTGGTAACGTGCTTTTTCTTGCATACATTAACAGCAATATCTTCGCTTTTCGGTGAAACTCCAACTATCATGCCCGCATATACAGGAGTCTGAGGCCCGATAAACAGAGTTCCTCTGTCCTGAGCGTTCCACAAACCGTAGCCGACAGCCTCGCCCGTTTCAAATGCTATGAGCGAACCACCGGTTCTTGACGGAATATCACCTTTATAAGGCTCGTAAGCATAAAAAATTGAATTCATTATGCCCTCGCCGCGAGTGTCTGTCAAAAATTCGTTCTTATATCCCAAAAGTCCTCTTGCCGGAATCAAAAGTTCAAGCCTGATTCTGCTTCCGATAGGGTTCATCGACTGGATTTCGCCTTTTCTCGGCCCTAACTTTTCCATAACAGCTCCGACGCTGTCCTGAGGCACGTCAATTACAACTTTTTCTATAGGCTCACATTTCTTGCCATCAATCTCACGGTACAAAACCTTAGGCGTTCCCACCTGAAATTCATATCCCTCTCTTCTCATCGTTTCAATTAAAATCGAGAGGTGCATCTCGCCCCTGCCTGCTACAGCAAACGAGTCAGTTGTAAGCTCCCTGACCTGAAGAGATACGTCCTTGAGAAGTTCTCTGAAAAGACGGTCGCGAAGATTTCTGGAAGTGACATATTTGCCTTCTCTTCCGGCAAACGGGCTGTCGTTTACAGAAAATACCATTTCAATCGTCGGCGGCGATATCTTTACAAAAGGCAGAGCTTCAACGCAGTTGCTGTCACAGACAGTCTCGCCTATTGTGATATTGTCAATTCCCGAAAAGCTTATTATATTTCCGGCAGTTGCGGATTCTACCGCCTGTTTTCCCAAATCTTCAAACTGATATATATTTGAAACCTTGCCTTTATAGGTCTTATCGCTGTGATAATCACAAACCGTAACTTCCTGACCCTGTTTGAGTATTCCTCGCTCAATCTTGCCTATCGCCATTCTGCCTACATACTCGTTATAATCAATAGAAGAAACGAGTATCTGCACAGGGCTTTGCGTATCAGCCTCGGGCGCATCTATATATTCAAGAATCGTATCAAACAAAGGTCTCATATCCAGGTCAGGCTCTTCTTCTCCTGTCTGAAGCTCTTCTATCGAATAAGCTGAATAACCCTTCTTTGCCGAGCAATATATTATAGGAGAATCGAGCTGCTCATCTGTAGCATTGAGATCGAGCAAAAGCTCAAGCGCTTCGTCTGTAACTTCCGCCGCTCTCTGGTCAGGTCTATCCACCTTGTTGACTACAATTATAACTTTATGATTGAGTTCGAGCGCTTTCTGAAGCACAAATCTGGTCTGAGGCATGGTTCCCTCAAAAGCATCTACCAGC
>CAVIBE010000086.1:0-1205 GCA_963640885.1 Oscillospiraceae bacterium
CATGAAGCATTTGCCGAAATTTGTTTTGGCGAAGGGAGAGTAAAAGATGATTGACAAAACTTTAAATGTGGGCATCGACGTTGGTTCAACTACTGTTAAGATTTCTGTACTTGATGCAAATAACAATTTAATATACAAACGTTATTCAAGACATTTGTCAAATATCTTTGAGAAAGTCTCGGAAATATTAGAAGAGGCTTTTCAGGAATTGGGTGAATCGAAGGTAAGAATTGCTGTAACCGGTTCGGGCGGTTTAGCCGTTTCCGAAATGTTGGAGCTGCCTTTTGTTCAAGAAGTGGTAGCTTGCAGCAGAGCCATAGAAACCTTTATTCCTCAGACTGATGTTGCGATAGAATTGGGAGGCGAAGACGCCAAGATAACCTTTTTCAAGCCTTCTATCGAGCAGCGAATGAACGGAACTTGTGCCGGCGGTACCGGCGCTTTTATAGATCAGATGGCTGTATTGCTCAACACGGATTCTACAGGTCTTAATAAAGCAGCTGAAAACAGCACTATGATATATCCTATAGCAGCACGCTGCGGTGTATTTGCTAAAACTGATATCCAGCCGCTTATAAATGAAGGCGCGAAAATTGAAGATTTGGCGGCTTCAATCTTTCAGGCTGTGGTTAATCAGACGATTACCGGTCTTGCTTGCGGCAGAACTATAAAAGGAAATGTAGCTTTTTTGGGTGGACCTCTGTTTTTCCTTTCAGAGCTGAGAAAAAGGTTTGAGGTAACTTTAAAACTTAGCCCTGAGCAGGTTATATTCCCTCAAAATGCGCATTATTATGTTTCTATGGGCGCGGCTTTGATGGCGCGAGACAATGAAACGCTTAAATTTTCCGGTGTTATTAACAAACTTAAAAGCAGCAAAAAAGTTGCTGTTGAAATAACAAAACATCTTCCGCCTTTGTTTGAAAATGAGGAAGATTATCTTGAATTTGCCAAAAGACATGCTGCGGACGTTGTCGAAAGAGGAGAGCTGAGCAAAGCGGAAGGACCTTTATATCTGGGTATAGATGCGGGCTCGACTACGACAAAGGCTGCGCTTATTGATGATAATGGCAGGTTATTATATTCGTTTTATAAAAACAATGAAGGCAAGCCGCTTGAAACCGCGGGCGAAATGCTCAAAGAGCTTTATCCGGCAATTCCTGAAAAAGCATATATAGCAAATACCGTTTCCACAGGCTATGGAGAAG
>CAVIBE010000086.1:1215-7466 GCA_963640885.1 Oscillospiraceae bacterium
ATGGAGAAGCGCTGATAAAATCGGCATATGGCGCTGATTTGGGTGAAATTGAGACTATGGCGCATTTTAAGGCAGCAAATCATTTTATGCCTGGCGTCAGCTTTATTCTCGATATAGGCGGTCAGGATATGAAGTGTATGATGGTAAAAGACGGCTATATTTACAATATATTGCTGAACGAAGCCTGCTCGTCGGGCTGCGGTTCTTTTATTGAAACTTACGCGAAGTCTATGGATTTGAGCGTATCTGAGTTCGCACAGAGAGCGATAGAAGCTACTAATCCTGTAGACCTCGGAACGAGATGTACGGTATTTATGAATTCAAAAGTTAAGCAGGCACAGAAGGAAGGCGCAACAATAGGCGATATTTCTGCGGGTCTGTCTTATTCGGTTATAAAAAATGCATTATATAAAGTAATAAAACTGAGAAATCCTGATGATGCGGGAGACAAGATTGTTGTTCAGGGCGGGACTTTCCTGAATGACGCTGTGCTAAGAAGCATTGAACTTGTTTTAGGCAGAGATGTCGTAAGACCGGACATATCAGGAATTATGGGAGCGTTCGGCGCAGCGCTTATAGGCAAAGAAAGATGCGAAGCCAGTCATCATTCGACTGTAATACGCCCGGAAAACCTCGAAACTTTCAGAACAAAGGTCAGCAATTCCAGATGCAAGGGCTGCGAGAATAATTGTATTCTTACCATAAATACTTTTTCTGACGGCAAGAGATTTATTACCGGAAACAGATGCGAAGTAGGCGCGGGATTACATAAAGACAAAGAAGACGTCCCGAATTTGTATCAATATAAGTATGAAAGATTGTTTTCACATTACGTGCCTTTGGAAGAAAGTGAAGCTGTCAGAGGAACTGTGGGTATTCCGAGAGTGCTCAATATGTATGAAAATTATCCGTTCTGGTTTACTTTATTTACAAACCTCGGATATAGAGTTATATTGTCTCCTCATTCATCGAAACAGATATACAATCTGGGAATCGATACAATATCCTCAGATACGGCATGCTATCCGGCAAAACTCGTTCACGGTCATATAAAAAGCCTCGTGGATCAGGGAATAAAGCATATTTTCTATCCATCGATAAATCATGAGGTTGCTGAAGATAAAGACCGCAAGGACAATAATTATAATTGTCCTATCGTAGCGACCTATCCTGAGGTTGTAAAGAATAATATGGATGAATGTTTTGAGGAAAACCACGTATGGTTTGATCATCCGTTCATGCCATATCAGGATAAAGGTAAGCTTGCGAAAAGATTCTATGAGCATTATCAGGATCAGGGATTTACTTATGATGAAGTAAGAGCTGCTGTTAAGGCTGCAGAAGCGGAGGATATCGCCTTTAAGAGGGATATCAGGCGCAAGGCTGAAGAAATAATTGATGAATGCAAAAAAGAGGGCAGGAAGGTTGTCGTTTTAGCCGGAAGACCTTATCATCTTGACCCTGAAATCAATCATGGAATTGACGAAATAATAACTGCTTATGGGATGGCTGTTGTTACGGAGGATTCTGTGGCATGGATGTCGCATGAGCATAAAAAGTTCCGCGTACTTAATCAGTGGACTTATCATTCAAGACTGTATAGAGCTGCGGAAGTGGTTGCAAAAAATGACGACATGGAGCTTATTCAGATAAATTCGTTCGGATGCGGCGTTGATGCTGTAACTACAGACCAGGTCAACGAAATAATGGACATGAATAATAAGCTTTATACGTTGATAAAAATAGATGAAGGCTCAAATTTGGGCGCAGCGAGAATAAGAATACGTTCGCTTAAGGTGGCTGTTGAGGACAGAGAGCGAAACGGCATAAAATCCGGATTCAAAGATGGCGAGTATGTTGAGAGAGTTCAATTTACAAAGCAAATGAGAAAAGATTATACTCTCTTGTTCCCACAGATGGCGCCATATCATTTCAATTTGATAGAAGCGGCACTGGGAAGCGAAGGATATAATGTAAAACTGCTCCCTAAAACGGATAAACTCGACATTGAATACGGATTGAAATATCTCAACAACGATGCGTGCTATCCGACAATAGTAGCGCTTGGACAGATGCTGAGAGCGGTTCAGTCGGGAGAATATGACACTGACCATCTGGCGCTTATGATGTCTCAGACAGGAGGAGGCTGCAGAGCCAGCAATTATATAGCTTTGCTCAGATATGCGCTCAAACAGATGGGAATGGAGCACATACCTGTTGTTTCGTTTAATTTTGTTGGACTTGAGAAGAATCCGGGATTTAAAATGACGCCTAATGTTTTGATAAAATCTGTCAAGTCGATATTGCTTGGAGATCTTATCACGGAGCTTTTGTACAGGGTAAGACCTTACGAAAAGGTTAAAGGCTCGGCTGACGCACTTTATGAAAAGTGCAATCTTCTAATGCTTGAAGAAGTGAAGAAGAGCGGGTTCGGAAGCTTCAAAAAGACTGTAAGAAAAGTTATAGGAGCTTTTGAAGATTTTGAGATAGATGAAACGCTTAAAAAACCGAGAGTTGGGGTTGTCGGTGAGATACTCGTAAAATATCATCCGGGAGCCAATAATGATATAGTCGCAACGATTGAATCCGAGGGCGGAGAAGCTGTCGTGCCCGGTATGTTTGACTTTTTCCTTTATGGGTTGTATAATAAGAAATTCAATTATGAAAAATTAGCCGGCTCATATAAAGATTTGGTAGTAAACATGACGGCTCTTAAGATTGCCGAAAAGATTCGAGATATCATAAGAAATGAAATGAAAGGCAGCAAGCGTTTTCATGCGCCTGATCGAATAGAGGAGTTGGCTAAAAAAGCAGAAAATATTCTTTCCATGGGAAGTCAATGCGGTGAAGGCTGGCTCTTGACGGCGGAAATGGTAGAGCTTATGGACAGAGGCATAGAAAATATAGTTTGTCTTCAGCCTTTTGCCTGCCTGCCGAATCATGTTACCGGAAAGGGCATGATAAAGCCGATGAGAAAATACAATGAGCTGTCAAATATTGCGGCAATAGATTTTGACCCGGGTGCCAGCGAGGTAAATCAGTTGAACAGAATTAAGCTGATGATGGCAACTGCATTCCGAAACATGGAAAAGAAGGAAGCTGAGAATTCAAAGTCAGAAGAAATAAAAACTGATGACAATAAATTCAAACGGCTTCATGACGAGGGTCGGGACAAAATCAGTCCTGCGAAATTTGAGGAGGTTGCACACGATGAAGGCAGTTATTACAGTGCTGGGTAATGACAAAATAGGCATTATATATAATGTTACAAAAATTTTGGCTGAGAATAACGTAAATATTCTTGATATAAGCCAGACTATACTTCAGGGATATTTTACGATGGTAATGATAGTCGATATAGAGAAATGCAGCATTAAGTTTGAAGAACTTCAGAAGAAACTTAATGATTTGGGCGATGATATGGATCTTAATGTCAGGATTCATCATCAGCAGATTTTCGATTCAATGCACAATATATAAGGAGGTGGCGGCATTATGTTAAGTTATGACAGCATAATTCAGACCATCTCAATGATTGAGAATCAGAAACTGGATATACGTACTATTACTATGGGAATTTCTCTTATGGACTGTGCAGACAGCGACGGAGAAAAGGCAAGAAAGAAAATATATGATAAAATAGTCGAAAAAGCGGGGCATCTTGTTGAAGTCGGTCAGGCTATCGAGAGGGATTTCGGTATTCCTATCATACATAAGAGAATATCGGTAACTCCGATTTCAATAGTGGCGGCGGCTTCTGCGGATAAGGATTATGTTAAGTTCGCAGAGGTTTTAGATAAAGCCGCAAAAGATGTAGGCGTTAATTTTATCGGCGGTTTTTCGGCACTTGTTCATAAAGGTTATACTAAGGGTGACGAAATCCTTATAAAATCTATTCCGCAGGCGCTTGCGACTACAGAGCGTGTATGCTCGTCAATAAACGTAGGCTCTACCAAGAGCGGGATAAATATGGACGCTGTTAAGCAGATGGGACAGATTATCGTTGAGACGGCAAAGCTGACAGAAAAAGAGGACAGCATAGGCTGTGCTAAACTGGTTGTATTTTCAAATGCTGTAGAGGATAATCCGTTTATGGCGGGCGCTTTTCACGGAGTTGGAGAACCTGATTGCGTTATTAATGTAGGAGTCAGCGGACCGGGAGTTGTAAAGACTGCGCTTGAATCTTGCAAGGGCGCGCCTTTTGATGTGGTAGCGGCTACTATTAAAAAGACTGCTTTTCAGATAACAAGAGTTGGTCAGTTGGTAGCTTCTGAAGCTTCAAAGAGACTGGGCGTTCCTTTCGGAATCGTGGATTTATCGCTTGCACCTACACCGGCAGTTGGCGACAGTATAGCAAGAATACTCGAAGAAATCGGGCTCGAACATTGCGGAGCACCGGGAACAACTGCGGCTTTGGCAATGCTGAATGATGCAGTTAAAAAAGGCGGCATAATGGCATCGTCTCATGTAGGCGGCCTGAGCGGAGCTTTTATTCCTGTAAGCGAAGACGAAGGAATGATAGAAGCTGCAAGAATAGGCTCTTTATCGCTTGAAAAATTAGAGGCTATGACCTGCGTATGCAGCGTTGGACTTGATATGATAGCAATACCGGGAGACACTTCTCCTGAAACAATATCCGGAATTATTGCCGATGAAGTAGCGATAGGAATGATAAATAACAAAACTACGGCAGTAAGGCTCATCCCGGCTATAGGAAAAGGCGTGGGCGATGAAGTAAACTTCGGCGGACTTTTGGGAAGCGCTCCGATAATAGCTGTAAACAAATATAAATGTGATGATCTTGTCAACCGCGGCGGCAGGATTCCTGCTCCGGTTCATTCCATGAGAAACTGATATAGGTCGCAAAGATTGCAAAACAAAAAAATATTTACTCGATATACAAATAGGTGTATAATATTCGGGTAAAAAATATAATACTTGGCTTTGAAAGCCAGTTAGGAGTAAATTATGGGAAGACACGGAACAATTGCGGGTAGAAAAGAAAAGCAGGATGCAAAAAGATCACAGATTTTCACTAAGTATGCAAGAGCTATAGCAGTGGCTGCAAAAGCCGGTGGAGATATGGAATATAACTTTGCTCTCAAGAATGTAGTTGAAAAAGCTAAAGCGATTAATATGCCTAACGATAACATCGTTCGTGCGATTAAAAAAGGTACAGGCGAGCTGGGCGGCGAATCTTATGAAAGCGGAACTTTTGAAGGTTATGGCCCGGGCGGAGTTGCTATTATAGTTGAGACTCTTACAGATAACAAAAACAGAACAACTTCAGCTGTTAAACACGCTTTTGACAGATGCGGCGGAAACCTTGGCGTTCCCGGCTGCGTAGGATATATGTTTAACAGAAAAGGCTTTATCCTGATTGAAAAAACTGACGACGTTACTGAGGACGAACTCATGGAAATCGGCATGGAAGCCGGAATGGAAGATATGATAGTAAATGACGACAGCTTTGAAATTTATACAGAACCGGTTGATTTTAATGCAGTAGCAGACGCTTTCAGAAATGCAGGTTATGAACTGTTAGAAGCTGACGTTGATATGATTCCTTCGATGACATCAACTCCCGCTGACAGCGACCTTAAGAATCTCAAGAAATTGGTTGCAATTCTTGAAGAAGATGACGACGTTCAGAAAGTATACCATAACTGCGAAGTGGATCTTGAAGACTAATAAAAACATAAAGATAAAACTGACGGGCAGCAGCACTGCCCGTCATATATTTTTTGCGGCTTCTTGAAGAAGCTTTTTTTCGTTTGGAATTTCTTCATTTATGACCATATTAAGAAGCGTATCCAATATTCGGCCGATTTCTTTTCCTTGAGGAATACCGAGTTTCAGCAAATCCGAACCGTTTATATCTAAATCTTTCATGGAAAAACACTGATGTTCTGCGACAATTTGGTCAAGAATCTTTTCGGAGACGTCGAGAAGCTCAAGCTTTTCTTTTTTATAATAAGAGCTCTGAGCGGCTATGTCGGCGCGCTTGACTTTAAGCAGCAGCCGGAAATTCTCTTCGCCTATTTTGCAAAGCAGTTTTTTGATAGGCTGAGGCTCGGCAGAAAACCTGAAATCATGAAATTTGATCAGAGTCAATATTTGTTCCTTAATATCTGTAGGATATCTCAGGTAAGTCAGAATCTGTTCCGCAATCTTTGCACTTATTTCGGGATGAGTATAGAAATGGCTGACGCCGGATGAATCGAGCGTATGGCAGACAGGCTTTCCTATAT
>CAVIBE010000087.1:0-2704 GCA_963640885.1 Oscillospiraceae bacterium
CTTATTTTCTATTCTCTCAAGCATTATAATCACCTTCACAATCAAAACATTTGTTCCCTAATTCTATCACAATCATTATATTTTAACAATTTTTTAGAAAGATTTTCAAAAATCATTTTACAATACAAATTTCATATGTTATAATTTCTTTTGTTCAGTGCATGAAAATTATTAATTCATTGAAATAGACAAATTACAGGGGGAGGTGTAGCGAATGTCAAGAAAATGTGAAATTTGTGGTAAAGGTCAGGTTTCCGGAAATCAGGTGAGCCATTCAAATAGACACAGCAGAAGAAAATGGAATGCTAATATCCAAACTGTCAGAATTGTTGATAATGGTACCGTAAGAAGAGCAAACGTATGTACAAGATGCATGAGATCCGGTAAAGTTCAGAGAGCTATCTAACCCAACTGATCAAAAATAAAAGAGGGCGATTCAAGTGTAACCGCCCATTTTTTATTTTTTGCTTAATTTGTATTTTCATATACCAGATTATATGAAAAGCTCAGGTGCTTCATAAATATCCTATGCGTTCATCTCAGTCTTTAGAATAAAATATAAGCAATTTTCCTGATTTCAGCTCAAGAGAAGCAGGTTCCTCGCTTTCAGAAACAGCTTCGTTACTGATTGCTCTCGTAACATTTTCTATTCCAAGTTCAAGGTTTTCCGCCGTATATTTAAGACCTTTGATAATCACGCCTTTGCATTCGCCGACAGGCACAAACGAAACATACCAACCCTCAGGTATGTCGTCAAGCTCGATTTTTACAGGCTCTCCGTCAGCGCAAACCGCCGTTATTATATTCGTCTTATCTATAATTCTTCCTTTAATGCCTTTTTGATAAAGTTCAAACAGAAGCATCATATTGCCCAGACTGTGGTCAAGACGGGTACCCGTTGCTCCATAAAAATCGATTTGACCATAATCAAATCCGCTGACGAAGTCGACCGCCCCTTTCATGTCGGTAAAATCCTTGTCCTCAGGAAAGCCTCTTCGCGCCACACCCAGCATAAACATTTCCATAATAACAGCCGGATTAAGCGAATCAAAATCGCCCATTATCGTATGAGGAACAACGCCCGCATCACTCAGATACTGTGCGCCTCCGTCACAACCTGCAATAAATTTATATTGCGAAAAATCTATATCTTTAACATCACATTCGCCGCTGCCAATAATTACCGCTTTTTTCATTTTTTCGCCTCACTTGCTTCACACTTATTTCACTCTTATTTCATCATTTTAAAAATTTCCGCAAACTTTTCACATTCTGCTTTTGGATCTTGCTTAGAGAATACAGCCGAACCTGCAACCAGGATATTTGCTCCGGCATCGAGAACCGTTTTCGCATTGTTAAGCTTTACTCCGCCATCAACCTCTATGTCAACTGCAAGACCTCTTTTTTCTATCATATCACGAAGCTCTGTAATCTTTCTAAGACCCGATTCAATAAACGACTGTCCTCCGAAGCCGGGATTTACTGTCATTATGATTACCATATCAATATATTCGAGTATCTCGTCCAGCGTCCTGAGAGAGGTCGCAGGATTGATTGCAACGCCCGCTTTTACGCCCAAAGACTTGATATATTGCACAGTTCTGTGAAGATGTATACAGGCTTCTTGATGCACTGAAATATATTCTGTATTTTCAAATACGAACTTATCAATATAGTTATCAGGATTTTCTATCATGAGATGCACATCAAAAGGCATCTTTGTCTTGTCAGCCAACCCCTCAAGGACAACCGGGCCAATCGTAATGTTAGGTACAAAATGCCCGTCCATTACATCGATGTGAAGCATATCCGCTCCGCCTTCCTCGACTTTTTTGCAATCTGAATATAACTGGCCAAAGTCCGCCGATAAAATAGATGGTGACAGCTGGTATTTCATTGTAATTTCCTCCTCGTAGACCATTGATTATTATGTAAACCGTTTTTAATATATTACAGGTTTTTCTTTCAGTTCGTTGTATATCCTAAGATAAGAAGCGTATCTTTCTTCGCTTATGCGCCCCTTCCTGACAGCGTTTTTTATACCGCAAACAGGCTCTGATACGTGTATACAGCCGTTGAATTTACATTCATCCGAATAATCTTCAAACTCAGGATAATAAAGGCGAAGCTCCTCAGGTTTCATATCAAGCACTTCAAACGAAGTAAACCCTGGCGTATCAAATATCATGATGCCATCCTCGCCGGTAAGCAGCTCAACGTGCCTTGTAGTATGTTTTCCTCTCCGGGTTTTGCGGCTTATATCGCCGGTTTCCATCTTGAATCCGCCAAGCTCATTAGCAAGACTTGATTTTCCAACGCCCGAAGCTCCCGAAAGCATGGTTTTTCTGCCTTTTATCAAATTTTTGAGCTCCTCTATGCCCTCTCCTGTTACAGTGCTTACCATCAGCAAAGGGTAAGCCGCCGCCCGGTATATGTTTCTTATATGCTCTTTTTCTTTATCAGAAATAAGCTCACATTTATTAAATACGAGTACTATATCCGTTTCCTTTTTTTCAGACATTACTATGAGCTTGTCTATAAAAGAAAAGATCGGCTCTGGTTCAGCAGCCGCCGCCACTATAAGGCTCAGCTCTATATTTGCCACAGGCGGGCGAACAAATTCGTTTTTTCTGGGCATTATTATCTCCCGAATCACGTTTTCGCTTCCGTTTTCTCCAGGCTTTATCAAAACATCATCGCCTAC
>CAVIBE010000088.1:0-2679 GCA_963640885.1 Oscillospiraceae bacterium
TATAAACACCTCTTCGTTCACTATTTTCAAATTTGCAGCGCTTAGCTGTTTTGCTTGAAAAATTTTACCATTATATTATTTCAATATCAAGAGCAAATAGAGAAATGCCGCAAAGCATGAGAAGTATGCTAATCGCGGCGTAAGGGCGTAAGAATGAAGTGAAATTTATTACTTTAAATATGATTCAGTTTACATTGAAATTCGCGTTGAAATTTTTTCAAAAAAGTATTTACAAAGAACAAATGTTCTGCTAAAATGTGATTACATCAAAGAACAAATGTTCGTGATACTCAAGGGAGGAATTTACATGAGAAAGAGTAAGAAAAAATACAGGATAAATAAATTAAGACTTATGATAGCCTTGATAGTTATGGCTGCTCTGTTAGCGCTTTCAATTCTTACAGTATACGGTGCTGTGCATGGGAAAAATGCGGGATATGTAAAAGAGATGTGTACTGAATATACTGTTATCGAGGTTGCGGCAGGGGATTCAGTATGGAGTCTTGCACAAAGTTTTAGCGGCGAAAGAAACTGCGATCTCAGAAAGTTTGTTGACACAATATGCTATGTCAATAATATAGACAATCATATAATTTATCCGGGACAAGAGCTTTTGATACCCAAATGCTGAAAATCCTAAAAATGCAGTATCCGATTTATGATACTGCATCAGTTAGAATTCTTTTAAATACGTTGTGCAAGGTCGCAAAACGGCTAATCCAAATGCCATTTGTGAACGATAACCTCGCCGTCGATTACCGGTCGGTTTGCTTCGCCCCAGTGGCAAATGTCGTTAATCAGAGGTATAAGAGAATCGCCTTTTTCGGTAAGCGAGTATTCAACCTTAGGAGGAATCTGAGAATATTCTTTTCTGGTAAGTATACCGTCAGTTTCCATTTCTTTGAGCTGCTTTGCCAGCATCTTATGAGTTATACCCGGAATATCAAGCTTCAACTCACCATATCTCATAACTTTGTTAATCGACAAAAGATACATGATTCTGATTTTCCATTTGCCGCCTATGATGGACAGTGTATATTCAAAAGGATATTGTTTTCCGGCTTTCTTCGTTCTTTCTTCCATAAAATAAATCTCCTATTCTCTGTGCTTTCTTTTTTTATACTATAGCACTATATTTAGAAACAGACAAGAAGAATATTACATATATTGATATAACCTGAAAAAATCTAAAAAAATATCTATTTTAACTCGCAGTTTTATTACTATCCCGGGAGTGAGTATATTTCATTAAAGTGCGTACTTGTATAAGGTTTGATTTTAAGTATTATATAGTTAAGAGATCTCAATAACGACAAAATAAAAACAAATATCGAGTAGAATGGAAAGGAATGATAATATGAGTAACAAATTTTATCCAAATTTATTTGCACCGGGGAAATTAGGACGAAGAACGACAAAGAACAGAATAGTTATGGCACCAATGAGTGAAAATATGGCTAATGCAGACGGCTCAATGAGCGATCAGTCTATAGCTTACTTTACAGAAAGAGCAAAAGGCGGAGTAGGAACGATTTTAGTAGGTATAGTTTCAGTTGAGTTCCCAAGAGGCATCGGAATTTCAAACGGAAATACTTTAGATGGCGACAGATATGTAAAAGATTGGGAAAGACTTGCAAGAAGCGTTCACAGATACGGAACATTGCTTATCCCTCAGATTCAACATTCCGGAATGAATACATGGCAGAGCACAATTCACGGTGAAACACCTCTGAGAGTAGCACCGGAACCGGGCGGAGATACAGGCGCATTTAAAGTAATGACAAAAGAAGATATTAAAATGATTGAAGGCAAGTTTATTCAGGCAGCCGTTAATGCACAGCTTGCAGGCTGTGACGGCGTTGAAGTACACGCATGTACGAGCTATATGCTTTCACAGTTTATAAATCCCGCAGTAAATACAAGAACTGACGAATACGGCGGAAGCCTTGAAAACAGAACAAGATTAGCTTCTGATATCATCAAAGGAATCAGAGAAGCCTGCGGCCCTGACTTCATAATCGGTATAAGAATGCCGGTTCATCAGTGGGAAACAGACAACCTCACAGACGAGGAAAGCGTACAGATGGCTCAGATTTTTGAAGCTTCAGGAGTTGATTATTTAAATATCAATTCAGGTTTTGCGCCTAATGCTTCTTCTCTTTATGAAACAGGAAGATATCAGGAAGGCGACAGACTCTTCCTGGCAGCTAAAATAAAAGGCAATGTTAACGTTCCGGTATTTGCAGTAGGAATGCTCAAAGAGCCTGAAATGTGCGAAACAGCTATCAAAGATGGCATTACAGATTTCGTTGTTATAGGAAGAGCTATGATAGCAGATCCGTTCTGGGCTGAAAAAGCAAGAAACGGAAAAGCATGCGAGATCAGAAATTGCCTGTCATGTCTTGATGGATGTTATGAAAATCTTTTGAAAAATGTTGCAATTAGATGTGCTGTAAATCCTGAAGTAGGTTTTGAATTTGAAAAGAATATGCTTCAGCCACCGGCAAAACTTAAAAATGTACTGATCATTGGCGGAGGCCCTGCAGGTATGCAAGCTGCAATCACAGCTTCAGAACGTGGTCATAAAGTAACTCTCACAGAAAAGTCCGACAAATTAGGAGGACAGCTCAACATAGCAGAGGTTCCGCCATATAAACAGTACATAGGCAAGTACAAGAA
>CAVIBE010000088.1:2689-5091 GCA_963640885.1 Oscillospiraceae bacterium
GAAAGAATGTTGAAGTTAAAACAGGCTTTGAAGTTGACGCTGATTTTGCAAAGAAATTTGATGAAGTTATTGTAGCAACAGGAGCTGCTCCATGGACACCTGTTATCAAGGGCATCGGCGTTGGATATCAGGCATGGGATATTCTTTCAGGCAAAGTCAAAGTTCCTGAAAACGAAAAGGTAGTTATCATAGGCGGCGGCGTTGTAGGCTGTGAAACTGCTGTTTACCTTGACCACAAAGGAAACTCTGTAACTGTCGTTGAAATGCTGCCGGGACTTGCAAAAGGTCTTGACAGCACCAACAAGGCTGATTTGGATGAAGAATTTAAGGAAAGAGGAATTGCCGCATATACATCAACTTCTGTAAAGACAATAGATAATGGTTGTGTTATAATAGAGAAGGACGGAAAAGAAGAATCAATAGAATTTGATACTCTTGTTATCGCAACAGGACAAAGACCGGTTGGCGCACAGCTTATAGATATGCTTGAAAATGCTGAAGTAAAGTATACTGTAGTTGGTGATGCAAACAAGCCGTCAAAGATTATCAATGCAACTCTTCAGGGCTATAATGCAGGCATTAATTTATAAGGATAGGTTGAGCTTAAGGCTTATTTATAAATAGTGAACGGAGGTACTTATTATGAGAAAGGTTAAAATTACGGTAGTAAAAGTTGACTTTAATGAAGAGCTTTGCAAAGAATACGGAGCTCCTGATATCGTTGCATGTCCTGTGCATGAAGTAGGTCAGGAAATGTATGTTATTGACGGCAAAAAACCGCCTGAATTATGCGGCGGAGCTTGGGGATCTTTTGAAAAATATGTATTTGCAATGGTTCACGGGCTCGATAGTTTCCAGTTTCCGGGCTGGCTCGGAAAAGAGAAAGTATGTTTTAACACCTGCAATGACGGTCTGAGACCTGTAACGTTCAAACTGGAAGTTGTAGAAGATTAATAACTATAAAAAAGTGTAAATGATGAGGAGGAATTAAAATGGCAAGAAAAACAGTATTTGCAGCGGATGCACCTAAACCGGTTGGAGCTTATTCACACGGAATTATTGTAAACGGCTTATATTTTTCAGCAGGTCAGATCGGATTAAATCCTGAGACTAATGAGCTGGTAACAGAGTCTGTTGAAGCTGAAGCAAGACAGGTTATGAAAAATATCGGAGCTTTGCTTAAAGCAGCAGGAACAAGCTATGACAATCTTGTAAAAGCAACATTATACGTTACCGATTTAAAGGACTTTACAACAATTGATAATGTTTATAAGGAATTTGTAACAAAAGGTTTCCCTGGAAGAACTTGTGTAGAAGTTACCGGAATTCCAAAAGGCGGCAGAGTAGAGCTGGAAGTTGTCGCAACAGTAGAATAAGAGATTGTATATAAAACTTGCCCGCCGGAGACAATCTTCGGCGGGCATTTCTGTCTCTGCGTAAATGCGCATTTTGCTGTAAAGATAAAATAAGGTGCTTCTATTGACGGCATCCATGGAAATTGAGTATAATGTATTTTGAAAACAGCTAAAGTTACTATAGTTTTTGATAGAGCACAGATACAAAATCAGAACGAGAGGAGTTGGTTCAAATGGCTCTTACAGGTAAAGCATTAATCGCACAGGGTGGCGGTCCTACCGCCGTTATCAATCAGACTTTGGTAGGGGTTATCCAGGAAGCAAGAAAATTCCAAAACATAACTAAAGTTTACGGAGCTGTAAACGGTGTTGAAGGAATTGTAAATGAAAATTTTCTTGACCTTACGCAGGAAACTACCCACAATTTGGAGCAGGTTGCTCTTTGCCCGTCATCCGCTTTATGTTCAACCAGAGTAAAGCCTGACAAAGAATTTTGCAAAAATATTTTCAAAGTTCTTGCAGTACATGATATCAGATACTTTTTCTATATAGGAGGAAACGATTCCGCTGATACAGTTAGAATAGTAAATGAAGAAGCTGAAAAAGCAAATTATGACCTCGTATGTATACATATTCCTAAAACAATAGACAATGACCTCAGAAACAACGACCATACTCCGGGATTTGGCTCTGCTGCAAGATTTGTAGTTCAGGCATTCAAAGGAATAAATCTTGATGTAAGATCTCTTCCGGGAATATATATCGGAGTTGTAATGGGCAGAGATGCGGGTTTTCTTACCGCCGCATCCGGTCTTGCACGAGAATTTGATGACGATGGTCCTCATCTTATTTATGTTCCGGAAAGACCATTCGACAGAGATCAGTTTGTTAAGGATGTAAAAGCTACTTACGAAAAGTACGGAAGATGTATAGTTGCCGTTTCAGAAGGTATAAGAACAGAATCAGGTGAGCTTTTTGTAGCTTCATTGAAGAAAGACCTCGAAGTAGACCCTCACGGAAATGTTTCGCTTTCCGGAACAGCAGCAC
>CAVIBE010000089.1:0-4385 GCA_963640885.1 Oscillospiraceae bacterium
GGCTATAAATATTGCAAGATATGATGATGAAAGAAAGATATTGATAAAAGCAGCTGAGTATTATGAAAAAAATCATAATAAAGGAGAGTGACATATGTCATATTCATCAGATATAAAAAGTGAGCTGGCACAAAATATGCCCGCCAAAAGATGCTGTATGCTGGCTGAAATATCAGGCATTCTAAGAAGCTGCGGCTCTATAAGGCTCGCAGGACTGAATAAAGTAAATTACCGCCTTGTAACAGAGAATGCAGCGGTTGCGCGAAAAATAATAAGATTGATGAAAGAGTATTTTGGCGTCAAGCTCGAACTTGTTATCAGCAAAAATGTGATGATGAAAAAGAACAACTTTTATGAAATGCTGATTAATGAGGACATGAGATGCCAGGAAATACTCAGAGAAACAGGGATTCTCAAAGTAAAGGACGGATTTAACGTTTTTGATTACAGCGTTGATGAAAGCATAGTGCGAAAAAAATGCTGTAAAAAAGCCTTTTTGAGAGGTGTATTTATGGGGAGCGGGTCAATTACAGACCCCGAAAAAGGTTATCACCTTGAGATTGTTACGACAAATGAAATTTTGGCTAAAGACATAATAAAGATAATGTCGCAGTTTAAGATAAAGGCAAAGGAGACTCTCAGAAAAGAGAGTATAGTTGTATATATAAAAGACAGCAGCATGATTAGCGATTTTCTCAGCATAATCGAGGCATATCAGGGACTGCTTGACCTTGAAAATATAAAGATTTACAAAGAAGTGGTAAACAAGACCAACAGGCTCGTGAACTGCGATAACGCAAATATGGATAAAACACTGGCTGCATCTGAAAAACAGACCGCCGCTATTGAAAAAATAATAAATTTAAAAGGCATAGATTGGCTGCCGTTTAAGCTGCGCGAAATAGCGCTTCTCAGGCTTGAGGAAAGAGAGGCTTCTTTGCAAGAGCTTGGAGCTATGCTCAATCCGCCGCTCGGAAAATCCGGGGTAAGCCACAGGCTTGCAAAGATAGTTGAAATGGCAGAAAAATTGTAAATTGTAAGCGGAATTTTAATGGAGGAAATATGGATTTTGTACATTTGCACGTACATACTGAGTACAGCCTTCTTGACGGGGCTGCAAGAATAAAAGATTTAATAGAAAAGGCAAAATCCATGGACATGAAGGCTTTGGCTATAACAGATCATGGAGTTATGTTCGGCGTTATAGACTTTTATAAAGCAGCGCGAAAAGCCGGAATAAAGCCGATAATAGGCTGCGAAGTATATACGGCAGCGAGAACGCTAAGAGACAAAGACGCTGATAAAGACAAGTATCAGGGTCATTTAATATTGCTTGCAGAAAATAACATAGGATATCAGAATCTCATAAAAATTGTATCTACAGCCTTTGTTGAAGGATTTTATTATAAACCGCGAGTAGACTACGACCTTTTGAGAGAACACAGCGAGGGGCTTATCGCCTTGTCTGGGTGTCTTGCGGGAAATGTGCAAAGAAAGCTTCTAAACGGCGATTATGACGGCGCTCGAACAGAAGCGATGACCCTTAATGAGATTTTCGGGCAGGGAAATTTCTTCCTTGAGATTCAGAATCAGGGCTTGGAAGAGGAGCTCAGGATTCTTCCGCTGCAAAAAAAGCTGGCGCAAGAGCTGGGAATACCGCTTGTGGCTACAAATGACGTGCATTATGTAAACAAAGAGGATGCGAGAGCGCAGGATATACTCTTGTGCATCCAGACAGGAAAAACAGTCGATGAAGAAAATCGAATGAGATTTTCTACTGACAAATTTTATCTGAAATCGCAGGAAGAAATGGAAGCGATTTTTGCCGATGTTCCCGAAGCGATTGAAAATACCGTAAAAATAGCAGACAGATGCGACGTTTCCTTTGTCTTTAACAACTATCATCTGCCAAACTTCGTTCAACCGCCTGAATTTGCGGATACTAAAGAATATCTGCGTTTTTTGTGCGAGGAAGGGCTGAAAAGACGATATGGAAAGGATCGCGAAAAGAATCGCGAAAGACTGGAATTTGAGCTCAGCACTATAGAGAACATGGGATATGTCGAGTATTTTCTGATTGTATGGGATTTTATAAATTATGCGAGAGAAAACGGAATTGTCGTGGGCCCGGGAAGAGGCTCTGCTGCCGGTAGCATAGTTGCATACTGTTTGCATATTACGGACATAGATCCGATAAGATATAATCTGCTTTTTGAAAGATTTTTGAATCCGGAGAGGGTAAGTATGCCGGATATAGACGTGGATTTTTGCTATGAGAGACGTCAGGAAGTAATAGATTATGTTATAAGAAAATATGGCAAGGAAAAGGTTTCGCAGATAATAACTTTTGGCAGGCTCAAAGCGAAGGCTGTAATAAGAGACGTGGGACGTGTGCTTAACATTTCATATGCGCAAGTGGATGCAATAGCAAAAAAAATACCGTTTGAGCTGCATATGACTATAGATAAGGCTCTTGATATGAACCCGGATTTGAAAAAAGATTATGAGGAAAATCCTCGGGTAAAGGAGCTGATTGACCTCGGAAGAGCGCTTGAGGGACTGCCTCGTCACGCTTCTACTCATGCGGCGGGAGTTGTTATCGCAAATAAAGCAATCGACGAATATGTGCCTCTGTATTACAGTGATAAGGGGATTTCAACTCAGTTTACTATGGGTACGATCGAGGAATTGGGCTTGCTTAAAATGGACTTTCTCGGGCTGAGGAATCTTACTGTGATACGAGATGCAATAGACATGATACGGGAAAATCATGGAGTGGATATTGATTTTTCGCAGATGACTTATGACGACCCCAAGGTATATAAGCTGATTGAAAGCGGAAATACGGCAGGAGTTTTTCAATTGGAAAGTTCCGGGATGACGGCTTTTATGAAGAATCTTAAGCCGGACTGCTTTGAGGACATCGTGGCAGGGGTCTCGCTTTACAGACCGGGACCTATGGATTCTATTCCAAAATATATTGAAAACAAAAAGAATCCTGAGAATATAACGTATATAGATCCGGCGCTAAAGCCGATTCTCGGAGTTACTTATGGCTGTCTTGTTTATCAGGAACAGGTAATGCAGATAGTAAGGGAACTGGGCGGATATACTTATGGCAGAAGCGATTTGGTTCGCCGCGCGATGAGCAAAAAGAAGATGGACGTTATGGAGGAGGAGCGGAGCAATTTCGTTTACGGAAAAACTGATGAAAAAGGCAATGTTTTAATCAAAGGATGTATCCGCAATGGCGTTTCGGAGCAGGCGGGCAATCTGATTTTTGACGAAATGGTAAAATTTGCAGAATATGCTTTCAATAAATCTCATGCGGCGGCATATGCTGTGCTTGCATATGAGACGGCTTATCTCAAAACCTACTATCCTGAGGAATTTATGGCGGCACTAATGACATCGGTTATAGGAGACGCGCCTCAGGTGGCGAGATACATAAGAAATTGCGCCGACATGGGGATTGAGGTGCTTGCGCCTGATGTAAACAAGAGCGGGAAAAAGTTTACCGTAAGCGATGGAAAAATAAGATTCGGGCTGCTTGCGATAAAAAATGTAGGTGAAGGTGTTATTGACGAAATTCTCAGAGCTCGCAAGGAAAAAGGCGAGTTTAAAGATTTCTTCACTTTTGTAAATAACGTAAATATACATCAGATAAACAAAAAAGCGGTTGAGAGTATGATAAAGGCGGGAGCGTTTGACTCTACCGGGGCGTATCGTTCTCAGCTTATGGCGGTTTATGACAAAGAAATCGAGGCTGCGCAAAATACGGCTAAAAGAAATATTGAGGGTCAGATGTCTTTGTTTCAGGATTTTTCTGAAGATATACAGTCGATGGTTAGTGACAGAAACCTGCCTGCTGTAAAGGAATTTACTCAGGATGTGCTTCTGTCTATGGAAAAGGAAGTCGTTGGACTTTATATAAGCGGGCATCCGTTGAACCAGTACAGGCATCTTATCGAAAGAATTTCCAGCACAAATACGGAAATTTTATCGCATGCTGAGGAAACCTCAGATATATATGACGGAATGCAGGTTATAATTGCCGGAATGATAATAGATAAAAAAGTTCTGGTAACAAAAACAAACAAGCGGATGGGATTTATACAGCTTGAAGATTTTTATGGCAGCGTCGAGGTAATCGTTTTTCAGAATAGGTTTGAGCATTTTGCAGCATATTTTGATATGGATGAGCCTTTGGTAATAAAGGGCAGGGTTTCGCTTAAAGAGGAAGAAATGCCTAAAATAATTGCAGAGCACATGTATCTTTTGACAGAAATGGCAAATAGCATCAGAAAAATGCAAAATACCAATCTGACTTATGCAAATGGTGAGCATATTGAGAAAGAATCTTCAAAAAAAGATGCGGTAAAAGA
>CAVIBE010000089.1:4395-7737 GCA_963640885.1 Oscillospiraceae bacterium
ATCACAAACATGATAAAGCTGTAAATCTTGAAAATTCGACAAATTCTGCAAATTCTGCAAACTCCGAGAAAGTGAAAAAAACGCCGATGTCGGGGATTACGCTTAGAATTTCTGAAGACAGAGATGAAGCGGCAGCTTTTAGAGATATTAAAATGATACTTAGTGATTATCCGGGCAATTTGCCTGTTGTGATAATTTCGGAGCATTCCGGCAGAAAATTCCGGACAGACCGTTCGATGTATGTGGACGGTTCTGACGGATTAATCAAAAAGTTAAAAACTTATGGATTTATATAAACAGGAAGGTGAGAGTATATGAGCGAAATTAAGAGAATTGCTATCTTGACAAGCGGCGGAGATTCGCCTGGCATGAATGCTGCGATAAGAGCAGTAGTTAGAACCGCAAATCATTATGGAATAGAGACTTACGGTATAAAGCGGGGTTACAGCGGATTGATAAACGGTGATTTTGAAAAAATGAATTCCAGATCTGTTGCGGATGTGCTTCAGCGTGGAGGAACTATGCTTTTGACTGCACGAAGCGAGGAGTTTATGACGCCGGAAGGCTTTAACAGAGCTTTGATGATGCTCGACAGCTTCAAAATCGACGGCCTCGTTGTAATTGGCGGAGACGGAAGCATGAAGGGCGCGAAAAAACTTTCGGAAAACGGAATTGCGACAATTGGAATCCCCGGTACGATAGATAACGACCTGCCTTATACGGATTATACGATCGGCTTTGATACTGCTGTTAATACGGCGATAAATGCGATAGGAAATCTCAGGGATACTTCGTCTGCTCATGGCAGGGTAACGATTGTTCAGCTCATGGGAAGACGCTGCGGCGACATCGCTTTGTATGCAGGAATTGCCTCAGGAGGTGACATAATTCTCGTTCCGAATGAAGAATATGACGAGAGAGACATTTGCCGTAAGGTTATAGAGGACAGGAATAAAGGTAAGCTGCATTGCATGATAATTGTGGCAGAGGGTGTGCCTGTGACTTGTGAGGAACTCAAAGATACGATAATGAAGCATACCGGCATCGAGAGCAGAATCACGATTCTTGGTCATGTGCAAAGAGGCGGTTCGCCGTCTTCATACGACAGGATTCTTGCCAGCAGAATGGGAGCATATGCGGTTAAAACTCTGATGGAGGGAAGAAAAGGCAGAGCCGTAGGAATAAAAAATGAACAGATGATAGATTTGGATATAACTGAGGCGCTCGAAATGACAAGACCGATGCGCACAGAGCTGATAGAGCTGGGAGATATTCTGGCAGAATAAACGCTTTGGCATTAAACCTGAGACGCTAACTGGTGTAAAGTGGTAAAGATTGGAGATATTGACAGGAGATATTATATGAAAAAGACCAAAATTGTATGTACTGTGGGCCCCGCAACCGAAAGCCGCGAGATTATGGGAAAATTAATTGACGCCGGAATGGACATTATGAGGGTCAATTTTTCGCATGGAACTCATGAGGAGCACAAGTCCAAGATGGATACGCTCAAGGCATTGCGGGAAGAAAAAGGAAAGCATATTGCAATAATGTTAGATACAAAAGGACCGGAAATCAGAACCGGAAGTTTTGAAAAGCCGGCTGTTCTTGAGCAGGGAAAGCAGTTTGTGCTGACTTCAAGAGAAATAACAGGAAGCAGTGAGGGCTGCTCTGTTTCGTACAAGGATTTTGCCAGGGTTGTTTCGGTCGGCGGCAGGATAATGATAGATGACGGACTTATTGAGCTAAAGGTTGAATCTATCGACGGAGATGATGTAAATTGTGTTGTTATAAACAGCGGCACAGTGACCAGTAAGAAAGGAATAAATCTGCCCGGTGTAAGGACGAATCTGCCTGCGATAACGCAGAAGGACAGAGCTGATTTGATTTTTGGAGCGGAATGTGGCGTTGATTTTGTGGCAGCGTCATTTGTACGAAGAGCGGGAGACGTCAGAGAGATAAGAAAGGTTCTTGATGAAAACGGCGGTCAGGAAATCCGCATAATAGCCAAGATAGAAAATCAGGAGGGCGTTGAAAATATAGACGAAATCATCAGGGAAGCGGACGGAATCATGGTTGCGAGAGGCGACATGGGCGTGGAGCTTGAGCCTGAGCAGATTCCGCTGATTCAGAAAAAAATTATAAAGATATGCAACCGTGAGGGAAAGCCGGTCATAACGGCTACTCAGATGCTCGATTCTATGATGAGAAACCCGAGACCGACAAGGGCTGAAGTGGCGGATGTGGCAAATGCTGTTCTTGACGGAACGGACTGTGTTATGCTTTCGGGCGAAACTGCTGCGGGAAAATATCCTATTGCTTCTGTAGAAATGATGAAAAATATAGTTATAGCCACGGAAAAAGCTTTGGATTATAATAGTATCTTAGAGAAAAATAAAGAGTATCAGGCTGCGGATATCACCAATGCGATCGGGTATGCGACTTGCATTGTTGCGGTAAATCTGCAAGCTAAGGCAATCCTTGTTGCGAGTGCGTCGGGATTTGCGGGAAGAATGGTCTCAAAATTCAGACCTAAGGCGCCTATAATCGTGACGACTACAAGCGAGATAACTGCGAGGAGGCTAGCGGCAACCTGGGGTGTGTATCCGGTAACGATCAGCGAGCACAAAGACGAAGAGGAAATTTACAGGCAGTCTATAAAGGCGGCGCTTGCGGGTACGGACTGGCTGAAAAAGGGCGATAAAGTTATATTTACTGCCGGATTCCCGTTTGGTAAATCGGGCAGCACTAATATGATGAAAATACATACTGTAGAATAAAGGAGGAAATCAAAATGGCGGATGTCAGAAGTGTGGAATTTGATGTAAATCTTGAAAGAAAAGATTATCGCAATGTGGTTTTTAATAATGTTATGGGAAAAAATCGATTTGCGATTTTTGGAATGGTCGGAGTATTTATTCTCGCTGCGGGATATCTGATTCTCGGCTCAGCGGGAGTTATTGAAATGACGAATCTGCTGAAACTTATCGCTGCTGCTTTTATAGTTTTGGAGGCTGGTATGCTCGCTTTTATGAGATATATAACAATCAAGCTTCAGAAATCGGATTTTTCGTATATGGGCGCTAAAAGGCATATGATTATAAGCGAGGATGGCGTAATATCAGAGACTAATGACGAAGAAAAGAGCAAGGAGTTTGAATGGGAGGATCTTTACAACGGTGATGAGTGCAAGTCTCACTTTCTGATATTCAATACTTCAGGAATGATAGTAATACTTCCGAAAAGATTTCTGACTAACAAGCAGATACCTCAGGTGAGAAAAATCTTAAAGGTTATGATGCAAAATAAATTTAAGACAAGATATAAAATTGATTAATTTGA
>CAVIBE010000090.1:0-2235 GCA_963640885.1 Oscillospiraceae bacterium
CGAAATTCGCAAAATTTTATATTGTCTGAATATTCGGACAGTAATGCCTTTTTGAGCAACAAAAAGAACAAGCAAGGACTTTTTAAACGCAGAAAAAAGGCTCTGACCTTTTACAGTCAAAGCCTTATTTTGTCATTGCAATGCCTTAGTCTTATTAAGTTTTGTCATACTGCCTTATAAAACCTCAGCAAAATCGCAACCTTTTTTTATGGGAACAAATGCGCATTTTCTGGCGATTTCTCACCCTTCCTCCACCTGAATCATAACCTTCATGAGAAAATTGTTGCGCTTACTTTCCGCAAGCTCATCGAGCAGATATTCCTCATATGCGTTACCGACAATTCTCATTCCATTATCCTTTATAAATGAAATTAACCGATTGTAAATATCATCCGTTTTTTCGCAATCACCTTGCAAATAACCGACAGCATACAAACCTTTTGGAATCACCCCATTTGCCCGACTTAAATCATTTAGAATAAAACACATTTTCGATATAATTTCGGTTTTGCCGGCGATGATATCCTCCTTGCGCTTTATTTGCCCTGCCGAAAAAATCAACGGAAAATCCCTGCTTTCACATTTTTCGTAGAAATCTATGATATATTCATCCAGGATATCATCCCAGGCGTAGTTGATATCCTCACCGAGATACAGAGGAATATCCCCTTTTAATTCTACAATGGAAAGAGGCGGAACTTTGTTTTCTAAAACTTCTTTTCCAAATTCGATTTGTTTAATACGAAGACTGATCATATCTTCAAGCATTTGAAGCCTTCGCAGCTTTTCCTGCGCTTCATTTCTTTGTTTTTTCAATATTTCAATAGCCGTATCAGGCGAAATATTTTCCACAATAGGCTGTATTTTTTTTAGAGGAACACCCATTTCGGTGAGCATAGCAATCAGGCTGAGAAGATTAATCTGATTTCGCGAATACAAACGGTATTTGTTACTCAAAGTTTTGGCCGGTTTAAACAAGCCGATGCGGTCGTAATATATAAGAGTCTGCCGACTGAGCCCCATAAGCTTGGCAAAATCCGAAATTGAAAAATAATTATCTGAAAACATTAGATTTACCTCTTGACTGTATAGTAACTATATAGTTTAGAATATCACATCGTACGGATTTATGTCAATAAAAGGGAGGTAAAGGATTTATGAAACTTATTTTGCAATTTGCCAGGCGCCATTGGGCGATATGTGGTGTTGCTATCCTTTTTTTGATTCTCGATGTTATGGGAGGACTGTTTATTCCGACCCTGGCGGCAGAAATGCTGAACCTTGGTGCGGCAGGCGCGGATTTTGAAAAACTGGTTGATACCGGAATTAAAATGGCAGTATTTTCTGTTGCCGGCGGAATATGCGGCATTGTTGGCGGTTATGCCAGCGCGGTTTTGGCGTCGAGAATCGGAAAAGACATTAGAAATGCGCTTTATGAAAAATCGCTCAAACTTTCTGTATATGATTTCAGGCAGTTTGGCACGGCATCCATCACAACCAGAACCGTGTCCGACGTTAATACGATACAGTTTGCAATAAACAGTATGCTTACAATCGTTATGCCTGTTCCGGCGATTTGCGCCGTAGCGCTGTTTTTATCGTTCAGGCTGGATACGAGTATGGGATTTTTGCTCTTAATCGTTATTGCAGTGGTACTGATTTTGGCATTTTTCATCATGCGAAGCGCGGCGCCGCTTTTCCGCAGGCTGCAAAAGCTGTTGGATAAGATGTCAGTGGTTTTGCTCGAAAATATCACCGGAGTCAGAGTGGTTCGCGCTTTTAATAGCGAAAAAAGAGAAAAAAAGAGAATGGATGACGCTTTTTCAACATATGCGCAGACATCTATCAAAGCAAATCGGCATTTTGCGTGTTTAGACGGACTTTCGTTTTTCTTCATTAATCTTTTTATCGTGGTGGTATATTGTATCAGCGGTGCGGCAATCAGCGTGGGAGATATGCAAATTGGCGATATTGTCGCTCTGATTGAGTATGCAATGCTGGTATTGTTTTTCCTGATGATGGCTCAAACGGAAATTCTGATGTTCCCGCGAGCGCTGGAGTGCTGTGACCGTATTCGTGCGGTTTTGGAGCACAGTCCTGAGATTACAGATTTGACGGATCGAGTGGCGGAAAATATGCAAAAAGCAAGCGTTGATAATAACGAGGTTTTGAACTTTAAAGATGTATCTTTCCGTTTTGCGGATGCCGAGGAAAATACGCTCTCACATCTCGATT
>CAVIBE010000090.1:2245-10112 GCA_963640885.1 Oscillospiraceae bacterium
TTTTGTATGTCGGAGAGGAGAAACAACGGCAATAATCGGCGGAACAGGCAGCGGAAAATCGACGGTAGCGTCCCTGATTTTGCGATTCCATGATGTAAATGCAGGCTCAGTGAAGTTAAACGGCATCGACGTGCGTGATATGCCTCAAAAGTATCTGAGAGAGCATATTTCTTATGTACAGCAAAAAGCGTGGCTGTTTTCGGGTACAATTGCGGAAAATCTTCGATACAGCAATAAGGATGCGAGCGACGAAGAACTGATGTATGCGGCGGATGTAGCGCAGGCGGGCGAGTTTATCCGTTCGTTGCCGGAAGGGCTGAACTCGTATGTGGCGCAGGGCGGCACCAACTTCTCAGGAGGTCAGAGGCAGAGACTTTCTATTGCAAGAGCGCTTGTTAAAAAACCGGAGCTATTTATTTTCGATGACAGTTTTTCAGCCTTAGACTTTAAGACCGATGCGGCGCTTCGTCGCGCATTGGTAAAAGAAACGCGGGATTCGGCAGTTTTGATTATTGCACAGCGAGTAAGCACAATTCGTCATGCAGATCAGATTATCGTTCTCAATGAAGGGCAGATGGTTGGAAAGGGTACGCATGAAGAGCTGATGCAAAATTGCCCTGTCTATCAGGAAATTTATCAATCTCAAACGAAGGAGGGAGAGTAATGAATAAGCAGAGTACGCCTGTGCGCCTGTTCATGCAGTTTCGCGGGCAGCGCGTAAGGCTGACAATTATATGTATGTCGATAGTTTTTTATGTCGGGCTGGCAATATGGACGCCTATGTACAGTGCTTTTGTTATTGACCACCTTTGGGAAAGTATCAAGGCCGGCTGGGCGAGCGGGACAGCATTTCGCATCACCTGGGACAATATGGGACGTGACCTGTTGCAGTTGGCTATACAGTATTTCTTCATGTGGTTGTTTTATTTCTTACAGTCGTATCTGATGGCGAATGTGGCTGATACGCTGGTAATGGATTTGCGTAAACAGGTTGCGGCAAAATTGAACCGTCTGCCGCTGAGATTTTTTGACAGGAACAAAGCCGGAGAAATTCTCAGCAGAGTTACCAGCGACCTTGATAAGATGTCGGAGGTTATGCAGACTGGTCTTTTGAAGCTGATTGTAGCAGTCGGCACAATTATCGGTTCGATTTGCGTTATGCTTTATTATAGTATTTCAATCACTCTGATATTTTTGGCTTTTATGCTGCTCAGTGTGGGGATTACAAAAATTGTCTCGGAGAAAAGCCTGCGCTTTGCGGGCGAGCGTTTGGAAAGTATTTCTAAGCTCACTGGACTTGCGGAGGAATATTATAACGGGCGTAATGTCATCAAGGCATACAACCATGAAGCGGACAGTGAGGAAAAAATCGGCGAGGCGGTTGAAAACGCACGTGAGGCAAACTTGCGAGTGGACTTTCTTTCTAACTGCGTGAATCCGATGATACGATTGTTGACCAGAATTGGCCAGGCTTCAATCGCATTGATTGCCGGATTTGCGGTTATTAGCGGAAATATGACGGTCGGTGTTATGCAGGCCATTTTCCAGTATATAAACCTTGCCTCAGAACCGCTGACGGAAGCGTCATATATGATTAATTCTCTACAGGCTGCGCTTGCAGCTGCAAAGAGGACTTTCGCGCTTATAGATGAGCCGGAGGAAATTGCCGACCCGGCAAAACCTCACGTCTTAGAGGATGCAAAAGGTGAGATTTCTTTTGAGCACGTCAGTTTTGGCTACAGTGCTGACCGTATTTTAATGAAAGATATAAGCTTTACCGCCCGCCCGGGAGAAAAAATCGCGGTTGTCGGCAGCACTGGTGCAGGAAAGACTACGCTGGTCAATCTTTTGATGCGTTTCTACGAGGTGAACGGAGGGAAAATCACTGTTGATGGACTGAGTACGGCTGAAATGACGCGAAGTGGACTGCGCAGAAACTTCGGTATGGTTTTGCAGGATTCGTGGTTGTTTTCGGGAACATTGGCGGAAAATATCGCCTATGGCAAGCCTGATGCAACTCGCGAGGAAATCGAGGCTGCGGCCAAAGCTGCAAAGATAGACTATTTGATTCGGACTATGCCTCAGGGTTATGATACGCTCATGAGTAACGAGGCGGCGAACCTTTCCGCGGGTCAGAAACAGCTTCTCACGATTGCGCGTGTTTTCCTCTGCGATCCGCCGATTTTGATTCTGGATGAGGCGACGTCCAGTGTAGATACCAGAACTGAGGTTGAGATTGGCAAGGCTATGAAGGAACTCATGCAGGGTCGAACCAGTTTTGTGATTGCTCACAGGCTTTCTACGATTCGTGATGCCGACAAAATTCTGTTTATGGAGCATGGTAACATTATCGAACAGGGCAATCACGAGCAGCTTTTGGCCAAGGGCGGAGCGTATGCCGCGCTTTACAACAGCCAGTTTGAATAAATTAGGTTGAGAGGAACGGCGCACGCACGGAATCTTTGGGAAATGCGCGTTTGTTAGGAATGGCACACAGGCCGGAGAACCGTGCATGTGGGACAGGATTTATTTGGTTGCAAGGCGTATTGACATAAAAGATTATATGCAATAGAATGAATCAGCGGAAAAAGGCGGAAAGGGAGGGAAATACGAGATATGCACATCTTTATGTCCTGTTTTGAAATTATAGGAACAATCGCGTTTGCTGTATCCGGAGCGGTTGTCGGTCTTAAAAAAAGCATGGATATTTTTGGCGTATGCGTTTTGGGCGTAACAACAGCAGCCGGAGGCGGAATTATAAGAGATATAATTTTGGGAATAACACCACCTGCGGCATTCACAGACCCGGAATACGTTATAGTAGCTCTCGCAGCATCTTTTGCGGTATTCTTTTCTGCTACCAGAAACCTTCTCAGAATGAACAATAAGATATACGATACCCTGCTCATGATAACCGACGCCGCAGGCTTGGGCGTTTTTACCGTATACGGAGTGAAAGTTGCTATGGAAGCAGGATTTTCGCAAAATTCATTTTTAGTGGTATTTGTTGCGGTTGTAACCGGAGTCGGCGGCGGTGTTCTGCGCGATATGTTTGCAGGCGACAGACCATATATTTTCGTTAAACATATTTATGCCTGCGCAGCCATAGCGGGAGCAGTATTCTGCAAATTTATGTGGAGTTATCTCGGGATGGATTTGAGCATGATAACAGGATGCGCCATTGTTATGGTCATAAGAGTATGCTCGGCAAAATTCAGATGGAGCCTGCCTAAAGCCAAAGGATTTTAGTTTTAATATGAGCAATCAGAATAAAGAAAGATAATGCCGCAGGCTGACAAAGCACTGCGGCTTAATAATTAAAGCTGTCAGCAAATCAGGCTAAATTTATTTTGACAAATCCCCCATTTCAATGATAAAATATGGAAATAATCAGGAGGTATTAGATATGGGGAGACGAGACAGTGCGGCTGAATATGCCGAAAAACAGAAGAATTTATGCGTAAAAAAAGACAGCATCAGCAAAGATTTATACAGAAAATACGGTGTACAGAGAGGCTTGAGAGATGAAAAGGGACGAGGCGTTCTCACAGGACTTACGAACATTTCAAAGATAATAGCCTCAAAAGAAGTAAACGGCGAAAAAGTTCCGTGCAAGGGACAGCTCCTTTACAGGGGATATGACGTCAAAGATCTCGTAAAAGGAAATATGGACAAACGTTTCGGCTTTGAAGAATGTACATATTTGCTGATTTTCGGAGAATTGCCAAATAATGAAAAACTTGAAGAGTTCCGAAGGATCTTGGCTGACTGTTATGAATTGCCTAAAAATTTCACAAAAGATGTAATAATGAAAGCTCCGACGCGCGACATTATGAATTCAATGATGAAAAGTGTGCTTGCGCTGGCCTCATACGACAAAGAGGCGGATGCGGTCAATGTCGAAAACGTTTTGCGCCAGAGCCTTAATCTGATCAGTATGTTCCCAAGACTTGCCGTATATGCCTATCATGCCTACAATCATTATGTCAGAGATGCGAGTATGTATATTCACAGACCTAACCCAGAGCTGTCTTTGGCTGAGAACTTTTTGAGGATGCTGAGACCTGATATGAATTTTGCGCCAATTGAGGCAAGAGTTTTGGATGTCGCCCTTATTTTGCATATGGAGCATGGCGGCGGAAACAATTCGACTTTTACAACGAGAGTCGTGACTTCGTCGGGTTCGGACACGTATTCGGCCATCGCGGCGGCGTTGGCTTCATTAAAAGGACCTAAGCACGGCGGTGCCAATATAAAGGTAGTAAAAATGATGGAGGACATCAAGGAGAATGTCAAGGATCTCAAAGATGAGGAAGAATTGCGAAATTATGCGGATAAAATTCTTAACGGGCAGGCTTTTGACGGCAGAGGTCTGATTTATGGAATGGGTCATGCTGTATATTCGCTGTCTGATCCGAGAGAAGAAGTTTTCAAGGGATTTGTTGAGAAGCTGGCGATAGCCAAGCACAGGGAAGAGGATTTGGCTTTGTACAATTCTATAGAGCGGATCGCACCTGAGTTAATAGCCGGTGAGCGCAAGATTTTCAAAGGCGTCAGCCCGAATGTCGATTTTTATAGCGGATTTGTATATGATATGTTGGGGATTCCTCTGGAATTGTTCACGCCGTTGTTTGCGGTTGGCAGGATATCGGGATGGTGCGCGCATCGTCTTGAAGAAATGGTAACGATGGACAAGATTATTCGTCCGGCATACAAAAGCCTTGTTGAGGCAAAAGAATATATCCCGAGAGACGAAAGGTAGAAGAAGGCTAGGAAACGGTATACCTGTTCACGAAACGGTTATGAACCGTTCCCTGCAGAAAATATTGTAACCGGTTTTTCTAATCTTCAACAAGATATTTTTCAAGACCGTCGGAATAAATGAGCTCGTAATCGTCCGTGACGAACAAAGCATAAACTCCGTCGGTTTTGTTTATGAGATCTATGCTGTCAAGCCCCATCGCAAAAGTCGTGGTGCTTAAAGCGTCACAAATTTCCGAATTCTCACCTATAATAGTAACCGACAAAATCCCGTTATCGCAGGGAAGCCCTGTCTCAGGATTAAGTATATGATGATATAACTTATCATTTTCGTAAAAACAGCGTTCATAGACCCCGGAAGTAACAATACAAAGATCCGAAACATCCAGCTTTGCTATCGTCTCTGAGCCCTCGCCGAAAGGATATTGTACCCCTACACGAAAATCAGTTCCGTCAGGCTTGCCCCCAATGCACAAAACATTTCCGCCGAGATTGATAATCCCGCTTGTCACACCCTTAGAAACTAAAAATTCCCTGATTTTATCACCAATATAGCCCTTTGCGATTCCGCCGAGGTCAATTACCGTGTCAGGGTCTGTAATAGTCACCTTATTTGCGTCAATAACAATATTTTTATAATCTACATGAGTAAGCTCATCACTGAGAGCATCCGAATCAGGAACCGTGGGATTTTCCGACGAAAAACCATACATATCGCTGACAGCGCCCATGGTTATGTCAAATTTTCCGTCTGAAATCTCAGCATAATGGATAGCCGTCTGTAGAACGTGGAGAAGATCGCTTGAAACTATCGCCTCATTTTGCTGATTAAGCTTATATAATTCACTGGTTTCATCTGTGCGAGAGAATATTTTTTCGTATTTTTCGCAAAGTTCAAAACTTTCTTCGATAAGAGAAGCATCATCAGTATCATATAACGTAATATTTATCAAAGTGTTCAGATAGAAGCCCTGTTCTGATATTTGATTGTATTGTGTTGCCTGATTTGAGCAGCCGGTAAAGATTGTTGAAATAATAACAAAGTTTACAATTAAGGCCATAAGAATTTTTGATAGATACCTCAAAAAAACTGTGGTAAATTCGGAATTGTTGTGCATATATTCTCCTTGCATTTATGTAAAATACTCGATATAATTCTGTCAAATGTATTTTATATTCTATTTCAGATTTTGCAAGCATTTTTTTGACAATTCTATATTATTCTGACGATTTAAGTTTAATAATGCTGTAAATTTCGCAAAAAGAAGGAGGAGAGAGTGTGGCAGGCAAGAAAATGAAGGGTGTCCATGTTCTTCACAGGAAAAATACCGCTTCTTTTAAACCGGAAAAGATACCGGTTCCGGAGATGGTAACAATACCTATGGGAATGCATATCGGAGCACCTGCAAAGCCTATAGTTAAACCGGGAGATGAAGTAAAAGTAGGACAGCTTATAGCAGAGGCAGGCGGCTTTGTATCAGCACCTATACATTCCGGAGTTTCAGGCAAAATTAAAAAAATCGAGAATATCCTCGTAGCTAACGGGAGCATGATCCCGGCAGTATTCATAGAAACCGACGGACTTCAGCAAGTCTGTCCGGATGTAAAGGCGCCTGATGTTCATGATTTTGACAGCTTCATTCAGGCAATCAAGGACAGCGGTGTTGTAGGCCTCGGCGGAGCGGGTTTCCCGACCGGCGTAAAATTCAGCGTTGATCCGGCTAAAGTTGAAGCAGTGCTCATAAATGGCGCAGAATGTGAACCATATATCACATCAGATACAAGAACAATGCTCGACCAGACAGATCTTATCTGGGCAGGCATTGAAATGATACAAAAGTATCTCGGTGTAAAGAAAATAATAATAGGAATAGAGGACAATAAACCTGAGTGTATAAGTAAATTCCAGGCTCTGTGCAGCAAGGCGCAGGGAGTTGAAGTCAACGCTATGCCGGCTTTATACCCTAAGGGCGGCGAAAAAGTGCTGATTTACAATACAGTGCAAAAAATTGTACCGGAAGGAAAGCTTCCGATAGATGTAGGCGTGATTGTTGTAAACTGCACGACACTGGCAGCGATTGCAAACTATATAAAGACCGGTATGCCTCTCGTCGAGAAGTGTATCACGGTTGACGGAAGTGCGGTTGCACAGCCTAAGAATGTTATCGCTCCAATCGGAACACCGGTTAAATATATTTTTGAATATTGCGGTGGTTTTAAGTCCGAACCTAAGAAAATGCTGTACGGCGGACCTATGATGGGCATATCAATGCCGAATCAGGAGTGCCCTGTGCTTAAAAATACAAATGCGCTTTTAGCTTTTGACGAAAAAGACGCGACAGTTCCGCAGCCTTCAAATTGCATAAAATGCGGAAGATGTATAGACAACTGCCCGCTCAGGCTGATGCCGGCGGATATAGAGACCGCGTTTAATCTTGAAAAACCGGAAGATCTCAAAGACTTAAAAGTAAATCTGTGCATGGAATGTGGCTGCTGCAGTTATGTTTGTCCGGCAAAGAGACCTCTGGTTCAGGTAAACAAGCTGGCTAAAGCAATGCTTAACAAATATAACGCACAGTTAAAGGCTGAAGCAGAAGCTAAAGCGGCTAAAATGGCTAAAGATAAGGAGGAAGTAAATGGATAATTATATTGTATCTGTATCACCTCACATACGGGATAAAAACTCTACCGAGACAATAATGAGAGATGTGCTTATTGCATTGGCACCTGCCGTAATTGCTTCGGTTATCATATTTGGCTGGCGCGCGCTTCTGGTAGAGGCTGTTTGCGTGGTTTCAGCAGTATTTTTTGAATGGGCATTTGAAAAAATAACAAAAAGACAGAATACCATCAGGGATTTATCCGCTGCGGTAACCGGTCTTTTGCTCGCATTCAACGTTAATGCAGGCCTTCCTTTATGGCAGGCTATATTCGGATCCTTTGTTGCTATAGTAGTAGTTAAACAGCTCTTTGGCGGCATAGGAAAAAATATCGCAAATCCGGCTATTACAGCGAGAATAGTAATGCTTTTGGCATTTGCGGACACAATGACAACATGGAATACACCGAAATTTTCCGGAATAGATACGGTTACTACGGCTACACC
>CAVIBE010000090.1:10122-20887 GCA_963640885.1 Oscillospiraceae bacterium
GCTACACCGCTTGCTATGATTAAAACAGGCAACCTTGAGTCACTGCCATCTTTACTTGACATGTTCCTGGGAGTAAAAGGCGGATGTATGGGTGAGGTTTCAATCCTGGCTCTGCTCATCGGCGGCATCTACCTTTTAGCAAAAAGAATTATTTCATGGCATACACCGGTAGCATTTATCGGTACTGTATTTGTACTTTCCGCATTACTCGGAGCAGACCCTGTTTACCAGATCCTGTCCGGCGGCGTAGTTCTCGGAGCTTTCTTCATGGCTACAGATTATGCGACTACACCTTCAACCGCATGGGGCAAAATTATATTCGGCTTTGGTTGCGGACTTATAACTGTGCTCATAAGAACGTGGGGAAATTATCCGGAAGGCGTATCTTTCTCAATTCTTCTCATGAACATACTTACACCATTTATTATTAAATGGACAAAAAATAAACCGTTGGGAGGGATAAAATAATGTCTGGTTCTAATGTAAAAAGTGATTTTATTATGCCTATAGCGGTTTTAACTATAATCTGTCTGATTGCGTCGGCAATTTTGGTAGCTACAAACAATGTAACAGCGCCAATCATTGCTGCGGCTGAAGAGGCTGCTGCGGCTGAAGCAAGAATCGAGATGCTTCCTGAAGCTGACGGTTTTGAACAAGTTGAAGTCAGCGCAGCTCCAGAGACCGTGGTCAGCGTTTATAAAGCAACTAACGGATGCGGATATGTTGTCCAGATCCTCGGAGACGGATATGGCGGAAGCGCAACTCTGTCAGTAATAGTCGGAATCGATGCTGAGGGAAAGATTGCTGCATCAAAAGTAATGGCTCAGAATGAGACGCCGGGATTAGGAACTAAGATAATGGAAGAGCCGTTTAACGGTCAGTTTGTCGGCAAAGATTCGTCTATGAGCGATATTCAGACTATTTCAGGCGCAACGATTTCTTCAAATCATTACATAGACGCATTAAACGACGCTTTTGCCGCTTATGAAATTGCTAAGGAGGTGGCTGAATAATGAATAGACTGTCAACTCTTACTAACGGAATAATAAAAGAAAATCCGGTATTGGTACTTATACTCGGAACTTGTCCGACGCTTGCCGTTTCAACACAGGTATCAAGCGCACTCGGAATGGGAGCTGCAACCGCTGTTGTTTTGATTTGCTCAAACATTGCGATTTCAGCATTAAAGAACATAATCCCCGATAAAGTCAGAATACCGTGCTACATAGTTTTGATAGCCAGCTTTGTAACAGTAGTTCAGATGCTGGTAAAGGCATATTCACCTTCGCTCAACGAAGCTCTCGGAATATATCTGCCTTTGATCGTTGTAAACTGCATAATCCTTGGAAGAGCGGAAATGTTCGCTAATAAAAATTCAGTTGTGGATTCAGCACTGGATGGAATAGGAATGGGAATCGGCTTCACGCTGGCACTTTTCCTCATGGCAACGATAAGAGAAATCTTCGGAGCAGGAACATGGCTTGGCATGGAAATCCCTGTGCTTGCAGATAACAATATCTCCATAATGACTATGGCACCGGGCGGATTCTGCGTATTCGGTCTTCTGATAGCTATAGTAAATCTGATTTCAAAAGGAAAAGCTCCTGCGAAGAAAGAATTCGGTTGTGCCGGATGTCCTTCAGCTGCGGCTTGCGGCAAGCTTTCCTGCGATGAAAGGGAGGTAACAGAAGATGATAACAATTAAGACCTTGATGGCAGTTCTGCTGACTGCGACATTTATAAACAACTATGTGCTGCAGCAATTTCTTGGAATATGTCCGTTTCTCGGAGTATCAAAGAAGGTAGACCAGGCTACGGGCATGAGTATAGCGGTAATCTTCGTAATGCTCATCGCTACTGCTGTTACCTGGCCGATACAGACATATCTTCTGGACCCGAACAATCTGGGCTACATGCAGACAATAGTATTCATCCTGGTTATTGCGGCACTTGTGCAGCTGGTTGAAATCATATTAAAGAAGTATATACCAGGGCTTCATAAGTCTTTGGGCGTTTATCTCCCGCTTATAACCACAAACTGTGCGGTGCTGGGAGTATGTATCAATAATATTGACAGTAAATACGGTTTTGGGACGGCTCTCGTCAATGCGTTCGGCAGCGGCTTAGGTTTCCTTGTTGCAATGCTGCTGTTTGCGGGAGTAAGACAGAAAATGGAAGCTTGCGACCCGCCGGAATGCTTCAAAGGTTTACCGATTACTCTTATTGCTGCCGGTATCGTTTCGGTTTCCTTCTTCGGATTTGCCGGAATAGTTGAGAATTTATTCGCTTAAGGAGGGAATGTAATGAGTGGTTTTTGGATAGGAGTTCTGGCTGTAACTGTTATAGGTATTGTCTGTGCAGTGATACTGTCTATAGCTTCAAAGTTTATGGCCGTAAAAGTAGACGAGAGATTCCCTCTCGTAAGAGATTGTTTGCCGGGAGCTAACTGCGGCGCTTGCGGATTTGCGGGCTGCGACGGATATGCTAACGCTTTGATTGAAGATGACGAGCTTTCGGCTGCTCTGTGTATACCGGGAGGAGCTCAGGTTGTTGAAAGCATAAGTGCGGTTCTCGGAAAAGAGGCGGCTGCCGTTGAGAAAAAGGTGGCAGTAATTGCCTGCAAGGGCGACTGCAACGCTTCGGCGAAAAAGATGGATTACGTAGGAATCGAAACCTGCTCAGCTTCAAAGCTGTTGTTTGGCGGAGCTGGAAAATGTACTTTTGGCTGTGAAGGCCTGGGCGATTGTGCGGCTGTATGTCCATATGGTGCTATATGTATCGAAAATGGCATTGCTCATATAGATGAAAGAAAATGTATAGGCTGCGGTCTGTGTGCAAAAGCCTGTCCTAACGGAATAATTTCTATAGCTACTATAGGTAAGAGACCTGTTCCTCACATTTTGTGCAGCAACAAAGAAAAGGGAGCGGCTGTAAGACAGAAATGCAGCGCAGGTTGTATCGCTTGCGGAATGTGTGCTAAAAAATGTCCTAAAAATGCAATTGAGATTGTCAATAATCTCGCGGTCATAAATTATGATGAATGTGTAGGATGTGGATTATGCGTAAAGACCTGTCCGGTCAAGTGCATTAACTAAATTGATGATAGGCGAGCGTGCATGACACGCTCGCTTGTTAATTTGTGGTGGCATGAAAAATATAGAAAACAAAGAAAATAGAGAAAATAAGACGAATAGAGAGAAAAAAGAGAATAGAACGAATAGATCGATAAGACAAACGGATTTAATATTAATTTCAGTTTTGCTGGTTGTCGCGCTGATTGCCGGCGGAATCTGGATGTTGACGAGACAAACAGGAGGAACTGCTGTAGTAAGCGTAAACGGCGAGGACATACAGCGGCTTCCTCTTAATATAAATACAGAGGTTTACATTGGCGACGAAGAAAACTATAATATTGTAGTAATCGAAAACGGGAGCGCTTATGTAAAAGAGGCGAGCTGCCCGGATAAAGTTTGCGTGAACACAGGCAAGATAAAATATACCGGAGAAACAATCGTATGTCTGCCTAACAAAACTGTGGTAAGGGTTGAGGACGCTCCGGATACGGATTTGGATGAAATCGCGCAGTAGAGGAGATAAGGATATAAATGTCGTATATAAAAAAGTCGGCCTTTTGTGGAGTGATGATCGCCTTAGCCATGATTTTCAGCTATTTGGAGTCACTTGTACCCGTATTCGTTTCCGTGCCGGGAGTAAAAATAGGCTTGCCTAACATTGTCATAATATATATAATATACAAAACCGGATTTAAAGAGGCGGCTTTGGTATCGCTCATAAGGGTATTTCTTACGGCGATGATGTTCGGAAGCATTTTGAGCCTCGCTTACAGCCTTGCAGGCGCAGTCTTGAGTCTGGCTGTTATGTATGCGCTTAAATCAAGCGGCAGATTCGGCGAGATAGGTGTGAGCGTTGCCGGCGGTGTTATGCACAACGTAGGACAGATTATCGTTGCCGTGCTTGTGACCTCTACGATCCAGATAGGATATTATTTTCCTGTGCTGTGTATATCGGGAATTATTGCCGGCGTTTGCGTCGGAATTGTGTCTGCGACCGTGATTCGTAGGGTTAACATAAATTTTTAGACGTAAATTTTAAAAGCATCAGAGCGGATAAAAATTCCGATTATCTCTGATAAAATGTATTAAAAATACAGGAAATTTCGGGTGGCAGGACTTTGCCGCCCGTTTAATGATGAAGGAATGAACTAATGAAAGACAATAGTGTTGTTGAACAGGAAAACAAGAATTTCATACGAAAAATGGCAGAATTTATTGTCGATAAGAGAAAGGCTTTCTATCTGATTTATGCAGGTTTGATAATATTTTGCATTTTTTCTTCAGGATGGGTCAGCGTCGACAATCTTTTGAGCGATTACCTGCCTGAGAGTACAGAAACCAGAACCGGGCTCTCCGCTATGGAGGATGAGTTTGTCACATTTGCAACGGCAAAGGTCATGGTTGAGAATATCTCATATGAATCGGCGGTAGAGATGGCGGACGAGATCGAAAAAATTGACGGCGTGAAATCGGTCGAGTTCGTTGATGATGCCAATGACGATAGCGATAGCACTAATGATAATAGTGCCGGTGATAATTATAAAAACTTTTCGGCATTGTTTGAAGTCACATTTGACGGTGAAAACGATGATACGATAAGCGAAACGGCTTTAAACAGCGTAAAGGATATGCTGTCTGAGTATGACCTTTATGTAAGCAGTGACGTAGGTGATGGTGAAGCCGAGCTGCTTGATTCAGAAATGCAGATAGTAATGGCGATAGCGGCAGTAATTATAGTTGCCGTACTTCTTTTCACTTCTCATACATATGCTGAAATTCCTGTGCTCATAATGACATTCGGAACGGCGGCAATCTTAAATAAAGGCAGTAATTTCTTTTTCGGAACGATTTCTTTCGTTTCAAATTCGGTTGCGGTCGTATTGCAGCTGGCGCTTGCTGTCGATTATGCGATCATTTTGTGCCACCGATATACGGAGGAAAGAACTCATTCTGATGCCCGCGAAGCAGTAATTACAGCGCTTTCAAAGGCTGTGCCTGAAATATCGGGCAGCAGCTTGACTACACTGTCAGGACTTGCGGCTATGACATTTATGCAGTTTAGAATCGGCTACGATATGGGAATAATCCTCATAAAGGCTATCTGTATAAGCCTTGTATGCGTATTTACTCTTATGCCGGGACTGCTCATGTCTTTCAGCCCGCTCATAGATAAGACTCATCACAAGAGCTTCGTGCCTAAGATAAATGTCTGGGGCAAAATTGTTATAAAATGCAGATTTGTAGGACCTCCTGTATTTTTGGTTATAGTAATCGCAGCCTTTGTATTTCAAAATATGTGCCCATACGTTTACGGAACGAGCACTCTGTCTACTGTAACAAAGAATGAAATGCAAATAGCTGATGAAAAAATAACCGAGACTTTTGGGAGTGAAAATACCATAGCGATGCTCGTGCCTAAGGGCGATTATGAAAAAGAGGCGAAGCTTTTAAGCGATCTGGAGGCAATGCCGGAGGTAGATTCGGCGATGGGCTTGTCCAACATAGAGGCCAAGGATGATTATACCTTGACCGAGCTTCTCAGCCCGAGAAAATTCGCCGAGCTGACGGATATGGATGTTGAGACGGCAAGGCTACTTTATACTGTTTATGCGGCGGATAAGGATGATTACGGAAACATAATCGGAGGAATCGATAATTTTGAAATTCCGCTGATAGATATATTTACCTTCCTTTATGAAAAGGCAAATGAAGGATATGTGGATATTGATGATGAAACTATGGACGACTTGACGGATATGAACGATGCTATCGAAGACGCCAAGCTCCAGCTTCAAGGCAAAAATTACAGCAGGTTCGTGCTGGATCTGACGCTGCCTGAGGAAAGTGAGGAAACTTTTGCCTTCCTTCAGACTTTGCATGATGCGGCTAGCAAATATTATGATGACGGATGTCTGCTTGTAGGTGATTCTACGAGTGACTACGATCTGTCCACATCATTCCAAAGGGATAATGTGCTGATAAGCATATTGACAATAGTATTCGTTATTGCTGTATTGATATTCACCTTTAAATCAGCGGGCTTGCCGGTGCTGCTCATTATGGTTATTCAGGGAAGTGTATGGATAAACTTCTCCTTCCCATATCTTATGCAGCAGAATCTGTTCTTCATGAGCTATCTTGTAGTAAGCTCCATTCAGATGGGTGCAAATATAGACTACGCTATTGTAATGACGAACAGGTATACGAGTCTAAGGACTCAGATGCCGCTTAAAAAAGCGATTGTTGAAACGCTGAATCAGGCGTTCCCGACTATAGTAACGTCGGGTACAATGCTGGCGTCTGCGGGTATTCTGATAGGACTGCTCTCGTCTTCGGAAGTAGTTGCATCTATCGGTGTCTGCCTGGGAAGAGGAACTCTCTTGTCAATCTTCCTGGTAATGTTCGTACTTCCGCAGCTGCTGCTGATGGGCGACATTATAATAGACAAAACTGCATTTACATTGAAAAAACGTGAATTGCCGAAGATGCACTCCGGCGCGATGAAGGTAAACGGTCATTTGAGGGGATATGTTTCCGGTATGGTTGACGGAGAATTTTCGGGTATTGTAAAAGGTACTGTTAATGCAGTCATAGACAATTCTGATATCGAAAAGATAGAAGAAGATGATTCGCAAGAATGTCCAAAGGAGGTAAACTCTGATGAAAAAGACAGTGACGGCAAGAATGAATAAGCTGTTAGCGGCAGTTTTAACGGCTGCTGTCGCACTTTCTCTGGTATTTCCAGCATTTCCTGCGACGGCAGAGACTCAGGGTTCATACATATATATAGACTCGGTTGAGGATTTTATCGAATTGGCGCAAAATTGTTCGCTGGACACCTGGTCACAGGGAAAAGTTGTGGTTCTTGAGCAAGATATTGATTTTAAGGGAACTGAGTTTAAACCGATACCGACTTTTGGCGGCACTTTTGACGGCAGAGGGCACAGCATTTCTGGCGTACAGATAAAAAGCAACGGTTCTGTAAAGGGGATTTTCCGTTATTTGCAGAAGGGCGCAGAAGTAAAAAATCTCAAGGTTGATGCGACGCTCGCACCGGGCGGAAGCAAGAGTAATCTCGGCGGAATTGTCGGTATAAATTCGGGTAGCATTGTCGGCTGTGTATTTTATGGCAAGATAACGGGCGCGAATAATGTAGGCGGAATTGCCGGTCAGAATACGGAGAACGGCACTATTTCGGGCTGTACTGTTCAAGGCGAGATTTTGGGCGAAAAGAGCACCGGCGGTATATGCGGCAGCAATCAGGGGCTGATTCAAAAATGTGATAATAATGCTTCGATAAATACTGAAGAGGGCAATACGGAAGCTGGCAAGAGCGATGCGATGACTATTATAGAGAAGATCACTTCGCCGTCTACGGATGCTCCTGACGGAGAGACTGAGATTGCCGCCTTGGAAAGTTCGCTTTCTGACATGGGCGGAATTGCGGGATATTCTGAAGGGATAATACAGAATTGTACAAACAGTGGTTCAGTAGGTTACAAACATATTGGCTATAATGTCGGCGGTATTGTCGGCAGACAGCAGGGTTTTGTGACCAGCTGTACAAACAGCGGAAATATTTACGGGCGAAAGGATGTCGGCGGTATTGTCGGTCAGATGGAGCCTTATGTTATAGTGGATTCGTCGTCAGACAATTTGGCTAAGCTCAGGGACGAGCTTGATGTGATGCAAAAGCTTATAGATGTAACTCTGGATGATGTTGACGAGACGGGCGATGCGATAAGCAATCATCTTCATAATATTTCTGATTATTCGGACATTGCGAGAACGAGCTCTAAGGATATTCTGGACAGAACTTCTGATTTTATAGATCAGAATGTAGATGAGCTTAATGATATAACTTCGATTGTTGCTGATACTTCGGATAAGATGGTGCCGGTTCTCGAGGACGCGCAGGATGCTGTTGATCTTATGAGCAGCGGCATGAACCAGCTCACAAAGACTTTTGATATTTTGTCGGATGCGGCGGATGACGCTGACTCGATGTTGTCGTCGGCTCGCAAGGCAGCGGATGATGTTCAGTCGGCTAATGCTCACTTGAAATCTGCTTTGGACAAGATTCAGACTGCGCTGAAAAATCTCTCGAACTCTGTTTATATGAAGACTGGCGATGACAGGGAGCAGGCGGCTCGAAGTGCGGTAAGCAGTTTGTCCGCAGGGCTCAAGGATTTTGAGTCGGCGGCTTCTGAGATGAGTGTTTCTGTGGCAACTTTGGAGGATGCGCTCAGGACTGTTGAAACCGGCAGTCTGATAACTGATGTTCAGAATTATCAGCAGATGTTGTCTGAGATTGATACTGTAAGAAGTGCATGGGAAAATCTGAATGGCAGTTTTGCGGCTGCGTCGGGTACTCTTGATGAGCTTGCGCTTTTGCCTTCTATAGATTGGACTAAGCTCAAGGAGTCGCTCCAGCTTATAGGTGAGGCTTTTGGTGATATGCACTCGGCTGTGGGCGATGTTCAGAGTGCTGTTTCGCATATTAAGGATTTGATAAATGCGGGCGAGAATTTGTCCGATGATTTGCAAGATGCTTCTGACCGTCTTAAGAAATTCTCAAAGACTATGTCAAGGGCTTTGGATTCGATGGGTTCGAGCCTTGACGGTCTGAGGGATATTGCTGAAGATTTGGCGAACAGGGATCCTATAAATTTTGTGGATCTCGGTGACGATTTTAAAGCAAGCAGCGATTCGCTGTTTGAGTCTCTTGACGGGATTTCGGCGGAGCTGTCCTCTCTTGAGAGCCGTATTTCTTCTTCGACTGATATAATAATCGCTGATTTGCGAAAGGTTAACGCTCAGTTTAATTCGATAATGGATTTGCTGATAGATACGGTTGAGGATCTGAGAGATGGCGGCGACGGGTTGGATCAGTATATCGACGATACTTCTGATGAAAATATATCTGGCACGCGGCTCGGCAAGGTTTCGTTCTGTGAGAATGACGGCAAGGTAGAGGCTGACAAGAATACTGGCGGAATTGCGGGAACTATGGCGATTGAGCTGGAGCTTGACCCTGAGGATGATATTTTTGATGATAATCCTTTGACTTCGATTTTTGAGACGAGAGCTGTTTTGCAGGATTGTGTCAACCGCGGCGCTGTGACGGGCAAGAAGGATTGCACGGGTGGTGCTGTCGGCAGGATGGATCTTGGTACGGCTGTATATTGTGAGAGTTATGGCAATGTAAGCGGCACTGATGGTGACTATGTCGGCGGTGTGGTCGGCTACAGTGATGCTGTTATAAGAAATTGTTATTCAAAGGGCTGTATTTCCGGCAATGATTATATTGGCGGCATTGTCGGCAATGGTACTGAGGTCAGAAATTGCGGTTCTATTGTGAAGCTGCAGGATGGCAGTGAGTTTGTCGGCGCGATTGCGGGTTATGTTGATGTTGATTCGGGTGACTGCACGGGCAACTATTTTGTATCGGATGAAGATGGCGGTATTGATGGCATAAGTTACAGCGGTAAGGCTGAGCCTGTCGGTTATGCTGATTTGGCATCGCTTCCGAATGTTCCTCTGGAGTTCAAAGGTTTTACTGTGACGTTTGTTGCTGAGGATGAGACGATTGATGTAATTCAGGTTGCTTATGGGGATGAGCTTTCGGAGGATGAGCTTCCGGATATCCCGGAAAAGCGTGGATGTTATGGTCAGTGGCCGGTTGAGGCGCTTGAGCCTGTGACTACGGATATTACTGTTGAGGCTGTTTATGAGAATTGGGTTGATGTTATTGGCAGCCCTGAAACGCCGGATGACAGTAAGAAGTCGATTGCTCTGGCTGAGGGTCAGTTTACGGATGAGGCTGAGATTCATGCTGTTAAGAGTATTTTATCGCCTCCGCATACGAATATTCTGCTTGAACAGGTTGATGTATGGGAGCTTAGCATAATTGGCACTGATTTGACTGATGCTGATTCTGTTTCGGTGAGACTCCTGAATCAGGGTGGCGGCAAGGTTCATGTCTGGGAATACAAGGATGGTGACTGGACTGAGATTGATGCAGAAAAGAAGGGGCAATATATGAGCTTCTACATGCAAGGTACTGAGGGTATTTATTGTGTGGCATCGACTGGTTCAAATCCTCTTTGGGCTAAGATAATATGTGTGATTTTGGCGGCGGCTATTGCTGCGGGCGGCACACTTCTGGTTGTGAAAAAGAGGCGCAAGAAAAAGGCAAAGAAGGCTGCTGAAAAGAGCGAAGAATAAAATATCGTAGGGAACGCGCCTGCGTGCCGTTCCGCGATCTATGGGGCTCCCGCGGCACAGGCCTTGCAAACATACGACAATGTTTGCACCGACCTATGCCGCGGGGGCCCTTGTATAATTTGCGTATGGAGCACCCTAAAACGTTAATTTTTCAACGATATGCCGCGTTCTTATTCTTCTTTTATTTGTTTTAACTTTTCATATGTTCGGCGTTTGACATCATACAAATATTCCTTTACTGTTCCGTGATGGAAAAGCATAAGCTTGATTGGTTTGTTGCGCTTCAGCTCGAGAGCCTCGCGGGCAACGCTTTTTATGTGTTCCATATGGACGGTAGCTTTGATGGTTTTTGAATATTCTTTTAATTTTGAAGCGAGGTGCATTGATTCCGCCAAATCCACGGAAAATATGCCATAATAAAATCCGGTCAGAAGCACCCAGCCGTAACTCTCCAACGCGTGAAC
>CAVIBE010000091.1:0-3539 GCA_963640885.1 Oscillospiraceae bacterium
TTATCCTGAACATCAATGAAAGAAGCTTTACCCATCCTTCTTTTCGCCATTATTCTTCCGGCAATAGCTACTTCTTTGCCTTCAAATGCATCGAAATCGTCTTTGATTTCCCGGCTGTGCGCAGTTACATCATATTTTTCCACAATAAACGGATCTCTGCCATCCGCCTGAAGCTTAGCCAGCTTTTCCCTTCTGACTCTGAGAACTTCAGATAAATTCTCAACCTGATTTACGTTTTGTTCTTCTGCCATAACAAATTCCTCCCTTATTACTTCTTATAAATTTCCATGACTTCAAATTTAATAATTGAGCCATCCGGAATAACAACTTCTGCTACATCTCCAACACGCTTACCCATCAGTTCCTTGCCTATAGGCGATTCATTAGAAATCAAATTCTTACTTGGATCTATTTCAGATGAACCTACAATAGTAAATTCTATCTCATCATCAAATTCAAGGTCTTTTACCTTTATAGTCAGTCCTACGTTGACCACTTCAAGATTAATATCATCATCTTCAATAATAGTTGCATTTCGCATCATATTTTCAAGCTTGAGAATTTTTTCCTCCAGCTCAGCCTGTTCATTTTTAGCGGAGTCAAATTCAGAGTTTTCCGATATATCTCCGTATGAAATCGCCTCTTTTATTCTCTCGGCAACCTCTCTTCTTCTTACAGATACCAGATATTCATGTTCCTGCTCAATTTTCGTATATCCCTCCCGGGTCAAAATTAACTCATCAGCCATCTCAGTAAACTCCTTTTCTATTTTATTTCCGAACTTTGTGCATGATTTGCCTCTCAAGGTTCAGTTTTTTGTTTTTTAATAAATCCTTTTATAAACACTAAAAAAATGCTTTCCTCAATAATAAATTAGCCGGGAATAATTGTCAAGAATGACCTTAATTCCTCTATATCATTAATTTGATTGACTTTCTGCCTTATTGCAGCCGCTCCATGCACACCTTTAATGTACCAGCCTACGTGCTTGCGCATTTCACGCACCGCACAATATTCGCCTTTAGCCTCAGCCATCATATCAAGCTGCCTGAGCATAAGATTAATTATTTCCTCAAGCTCCGGCGGTTTTTCCTTTATGCCATTCTTCCAAAGAGAATTTAATTCCCTGAATATCCACGGATTGCCAAGAGCGCCTCTGCCTACCATAACCATGTCGCATCCGGTTTCCTCAAGCATTCTCAACCCGTCATCTGCGCAAAATATATCGCCGTTTCCAATTACCGGAATACTCAGCTGCTTTTTTACTTCTTTTATTTTTTTCCAATCCGCTTTTCCGCTGTAATATAGGTCTCTTGTCCTGCCATGCACAGCTACTGCCGCCGCGCCTCCCGCCTCAGCAGCCCCGGCACATTCAACGACATTTATATTTTTATCGTCCCAGCCAAGCCTTAGCTTGACCGTTACCGGCTTGCCCGCGGCTTTTGCCGTTTTAGAAACAATCTCCCTTATTAATTCCGGCTTTTTCATCAGCGCCGAACCCTCGCCATTTTTCACAACCTTAGGAACAGGACAGCCCATATTAATATCGAGAATACAGTTCTGTCTGTTTTTCAGTTTATCCGCAGCAAAAGCCATGATTTCAGGCTCAGAGCCAAAGATTTGAAATGCCACAGGCAGTTCTTCGGGTTTTACAGCCAAAAGCCGCTCCGTTTTTTTATCCTTATAGTACAGAGCTTTCGCACTTACCATCTCCGAAACCGACAACGCACAGCCCATTTCCCGACAAAGCATACGAAAAGCGCTGTCCGTTATCCCTGCCATCGGCGCAAGTATAAACGGATTTTCAAATTCCAAATTTCCTATTTTCATATTTATCCTATATGTTATTTGCTTAATTTATAACACTATATTTTATCACTAACTTTTAAAAAATCGACAATGCTTTATACATTGCCGATTAGAGCATTTTATAATTTATACCTGCCTGTTCTTCTTATATATCAGCCTCAGACCGTCAAGCGTCAAATCCCTTTCAACATGATCTATACACGGAGTGATATCTGAAATAAGAGTTGCCATTCCGCCGGTAGCAATTACAGTAACCTTCTCAGGATTTTCCGGAGACAATTCATTTTTCATACGATTAACCACGTATTCTACCAGACCTACGTGCCCATAGACAAGTCCCGCCTGTATACTTTCGATCGTATTCTTGCATATCACCTTTCCCGGTTCCTCAATTTCAACCTTAGGCAGCTTCGCGGTTTTCTCAACCAGAGCCTCACTGGATATCTTCAGCCCCGGCGCAATCGTTCCGCCAATATATTCACCCTTCTCATTAATAGCACAGAACGTTGTCGCCGTTCCTGTATCTACTATTATAAGCGGCGCGCCATATTTGTGGTAAGCCGCCACAGCATTTACGATTCTGTCAGAACCGATTTGTTTAGGATTATCATATTTTATTATCATTCCGGTTTTGACCCCCGGACCTACAACGATTGCTTTCCTGTTAAAATATTTTCTTGAAAGGTGCTGTAGCGTATAGAGTACCGGCGGCACAACTGTTGAGATGATAACATCACTGACAGATTTTATGTCCAACCCGTCATACGAGAACAACTGGTTTACCAACATTCCGTATTCATCTACCGTCTTATTTTTGTCTGTCTTCATTCGCCATGACTTAATAAGTTTTTCGCCGTCAAATACTCCGATTACGATGTTTGTGTTTCCTACATCGAAAGCTATTAACATTTTGGTTTAGTCCTCCTGCTTTGGTTGCTTATTATTTGCTTCATCGTTTCCCGGGAATAAATCCTGCTCCCAGGTATCTTCTGCTTTTCTTTCTCTTTCAGCAGTCTGTCCGGCTCTCTGAGAAAAATTCCCGCTCGTTGACGTTCTTCCATCCGCACTGCCACGGTTTTCAGCACGACCGGTTTTAGGCGGTGCATATTTTCCTGTGCGCGGATCCATCTGCCCCATCAGAATTTTTTTGCTTTCCTGAGCAAACTGTTCTTCAGCCTTTGCTCTTGCAGCTTCTCTTTCTTTTTTGAGCTTTTCGATTTTTTCTCTGTATTCATTTTTTAAGTTTTCCACAGACTCACCGTTAAACAGGCGTTCAAACTGCTCGGCATCGAGAGTTTCAAGTTCGAGCAGGCCTTCTGCTACAACATGAAGTTTATCCATATGCTCTTTCAAAAGCTCAGTTGTCTTTGAATATGCCGCTTCGATTATACGTCTGATTTCATGATCTATCTCACTGGTAACAGCCTCGGAAATATTCTTCTTTGTTGAAAAATCTCTTCCAAGGAAAACCTCATCCTCAGAGCTGTAGTTTACAGGACCTATCTTGTCGCTCATACCATATCGGGTTACCATATTTCTGGCAATATCAGTAGCTCTTTCGATATCGTTGCTTGCGCCTGTGCTTATATCCTCTAAAACAAGCTGTTCAGCTACTCGACCGCCCAACAGATGAATTACCTGGTTAAACATTTCGCCTTTGGTTATATAGCTCTTATCCTCTTCAGGAAGAGTCATCGTAAATCCTCCGGCTCTGCCTCTCGGTATTATAG
>CAVIBE010000092.1:0-642 GCA_963640885.1 Oscillospiraceae bacterium
ATGAGAACAAAATTTTTATTGAGCGCGGCGTCAAAAATTCGCATAAAGCACAAGCAGAGATTGAAACCCTCGCCGATGAAATAACCGCTCTGACAGAAGAAAGCAAATCTCTCGAAAAAACAGGCGAAGAAAAACTAAGTCTCGAAGCCGAAAAGAAGATAAAAGAGGATGAAAAAGCAAAATCAGAAAAGCTTGAGAAAGACATTAATGCTGCGAATAAGCTCGCTTTGGATGCAGATAAGGCGCTTTTGCACTATAACGCAAAACAGGCTGAAGCTGAGCTTTTGGACGCTGAGTTAAAAGAAAAAACAAGGATTTATCTCGAAGCTCAGGCAGGAATTTTGGCTGAAACTTTGACGCTAAACACCCCTTGCCCTGTATGTGGCTCGACTACGCATCCTAAACTTGCGATAAAACCCGCCAACGTAGCCTCAAAGGAAGAGCTTGATGAGATTCAGGACAGGCTCAATAAAGCTAACGACGTCGCAGGCAATGCGAGAATTGAAGCTGGCAAATTAAGGGGCGCTCTGAGTGAAAAAGAGCAAGGCGTAAGGTTTGAGACTGATTCACTTTTGGGCAAGGTCTCATTTGAAGCCGCAAAATCCATTATTGCCGAAAAGCTGTCAGAGCTGAGTCTATCAA
>CAVIBE010000092.1:652-4011 GCA_963640885.1 Oscillospiraceae bacterium
GTCTATCAATAGACGATTTTGACACGCAAATAGCTGAAGTTCAGCGCAAAATTAAAAGAAAAGAAAAGTTGGAGCTTCTTCTTCCCGAAAAAAAAGCCGCTCTCGAAAAAGCAAAAGCTGAGCTTGCAAAAATCGAGGATGAAATCAAAGCTAAAAGCATTGAAAATGAAACTTTGGAAAAACGGATAGCTGAATTAAAGTCGAAGCTTTATTTTGAGACAAAAGCTGACGCTGAAGCGCAAATAAGCAGCTTAAGCCTCGAAGCAGAAAAAATTCAGACAGCTTATGATGAAGTTTTTAAAAATGTCAGCGAAAATAAAGAAAAGCTGGCTGCGCTTAAATCAGCAAAAGCCGAAATTTTGAAACGTATAAGCTCGGGCGTAGAAATTGACCTCGGCGAGGAAAAAGAAAACGAGGCTCTACTTGAGAAAATACAGGCTGAACTTGACTTAAAATCAAAGGAAGTACACAGCCGCAAAACCGCAAACGCTTCGGCTCTTGACAACATATGTCAAAGGCTCGATGAAATCAGGACTGTCGAAGAAAATCTGACCTGGATGAAGGCGCTTTCTGCTACTGCCAATGGTAATTTGGGCGGCAAAGAAAAAATTATGCTCGAAACCTATATTCAGATGACTTATTTTGATAAAATCATCAGCCGCGCAAACACACGGTTTATGATTATGTCGGGCGGTCAGTATGAGTTAAAAAGACGAAAAGAGGCGGAAAATAACCGCAGTCAGAGCGGTCTGGAGCTTGATGTCATCGACCATTATAACGGTACTCAAAGAAGTGTAAAAACCTTATCGGGCGGCGAATCGTTCAAAGCATCGCTTTCTCTGGCGCTTGGTCTTTCTGACGAAATTCAATCCTCCGCCGGCGGGATTAAGCTCGATACGATGTTTGTGGACGAAGGCTTCGGCTCGCTTGACGATGAGTCTTTAGCTCAGGCGATTAAAGCGCTGTCTTCTCTCGCTGACGGCAACAGGCTCGTTGGAATTATATCCCATGTGAGCGAGCTTAAAGACAAAATAGACAAACAAATCATCGTGAGAAAAGAGAAAACCGGAGGAAGCAATATTTCAATTTCCCTTTAACCGTAATTTTACAGGGGCGGAGGCGCAAACAAAGGACGTTGTTTACGGAGCGGTTACCATGTGTAGTCTTGACATACGAACCGTTTCCTACGGCGCAATGTCAAAAAATGTCACATTTGCAAGAAAAGGCACACAGCCACGTTCCCTACGCCAGATCATTGAAAAATGCACGTTTATACGATGCGGTGGCAACACGGGTCACGAAAAATGCGGACGAGCTTTAACCCGTCCGCATAAAACATTTATTGTCAATTTTATTCGCTACTCTTTCACAAGCACAGCCTTGATTCTTCTTACGCCAGAGCTTGAAGACTGCTCCTTTTTGATAACAAACTTACCCAGCTCACCCGTATGCTCAGCATGAGGACCGCCGCAGATTTCCCTCGAAAAATCGCCAATCGAATAAGTCTTTACCCTTTCGCCGTACTTGCTGTCAAATACACCAAAGAATCCTCTTTCATTAGCTTCCGCAAGAGGCATTTCCTCCATTACAACAGGCAGATCCTGCTTGATAACCTCATTTACCAGATCCTCAACCTTTTTAAGCTCTTCCTTTGTCACAGCTCTCGGAAACGAAAAGTCAAATCTCAGCCTTTCAGCCGTAATATTTGAACCCTTTTGCATAATACCGTCATCCTGAAGCACCTTCTGAAGCGCAGCCTGAAGCAGATGAGTAGCAGTATGAAGTTTAACTGTCTCTTCCTGATGGTCAGCAAGGCCTGCAGCGAACTTACCTTCAGCGCCCGCCTTACTCTTGCTCTGGTGCTCTGCAAAAGCCTTTTCGTATCCGTCTCTATCAATTTTGAGTCCGTTTTCGTTAGCAAGCTCCTCAGTCATTTCAATCGGGAATCCGTAAGTATCATAAAGATGGAAGACCGTCACCCCGTCGATAACCCCGTCAGCCACCTTTGCAGCCGCTTTTTCAAACTCCTTGAGACCGTTTTGGAGAGTCTTCTGGAACTTGTTTTCTTCCTTTAAAAGCTCGTCCTTTATCAGCTTTTCATTGTCGCCAAGCTCAGGATAAGCCTCTTTGTACTTATTTATATATGCCTGAGCAATCTCAGCAAGACTTCCGTTAGGCAGATTGATATTTCTTCCATATCTTACCGCACGTCTTATAATTCTTCTGAGCACATATCCCTGGTCAACATTTGAAGGAGTTATGCCCTTTCTGTCGCCTATCATAAAAGTTGCCGTTCTCGTATGGTCGAGAATTATTCTGAACGCTCTGGTCGTTTCAGCATCATCCTTAAAGCCCTTTCCTGTGAGCTTTTCAATTACCGCAATCGCATCCTCAAAAAGGTCAGTATCGTAAACGCTTTCCTTTCCATTCATTATGCACAAAACTCTCTCGAGCCCCATTCCGGTATCAACATTTTTCTTTTCGAGCGGTGCGAATTTCCCCTCACCAAGCTTATTGTAAGCCATAAATACGTCATTCCAGATTTCAAGAAAAGCGCCGCAGTCACACGCCGGTGAACATTCAGGTGAGCATTTTTCCTTTCTGATTATAAACATTTCTGAGTCCGGACCGCAAGGGCCTGTCAAACCTGCCGGTCCCCACCAGTTGTGCTTCTTAGGCAGATAATATACATTTTCCGGTTTTATTCCGCATTTTATCCAAAGCTGAGCGGATTCTTCGTCTTTAGGCGCGTCAGCATCGCCCTCAAAAACTGATATAGCCAGCTGATCCGAAGGTATGCCGAGATATTTTTCATCAGTCAGGAACTCATAACTCCACGGAATCATTTCCTCTTTAAAATAGTCGCCGAGAGACCAGTTTCCCAGCATTTCAAAGAATGTGCAGTGAGAAAGATCGCCTACTTCTTCGATATCTCCCGTTCTTACGCATTTCTGAACGTCGGTAAGTCTTGTTCCCTCAGGATGCTTTTCGCCCAAAAGATATGGAACCAGCGGATGCATTCCGGCAGTTGTAAAGAGAACTGTCGGGTCATTTTCCGGTATCAGAGATGCAGAAGGAATTATTTTATGTCCTTTGCTTTCAAAAAATTTCAAATACATTCTTCTCATTTCGTCGCTTGTTATCTGTCTCATTTCTATCTTTACCTTTCTGTAAAATAATATATTTCGTTGACTATCTTAACAGGCAACATTCTCCATAAATATTGTCATATTGTCTGTCAAAAAATTACACAATCAGTAACTACAATTTTATCAGAGTAAAAGGGCTGTATCAACACTAATTTTCCTGTTTTTAGCCTAATTTCCCATTTTCAAGCCGTTTTTTTCTCATTTCTGTCA
>CAVIBE010000092.1:4021-6824 GCA_963640885.1 Oscillospiraceae bacterium
TGATACCGAAGTTTTTTTCCCGCTTTCCATTGAATTTGTCACCTATATTTGTTACTATCAAAAAAAGGTTATTCCAAAGGAGGATTTTTCAAACATGAAAAAGATTGTTATATTAGACGGTCATGCTCTTCATTCAGAAACTATCAGCTGGCAGCCTTTACGAGATCTCGGAGAGCTCACAGTCTATGAAGATACTATGCCACAGGAAGTTGCTGAGCGAATTGCTGAAGCCGACTTCGTTTTTACCAATAAAGTTCCAATCAGCGCCGAAGCTATGGATGCTGCGCCTTCTCTCAAGTGGATAGGGGTTCTCGCTACAGGATATGATGGTATTGATATAAAGCATGCTAAAGAACGTGGGATACCGGTTGCGAATATTCCTGCATACAGCACACCTACGGTTGCTCAGAATATATTTGCGCATATTCTCAATATATGCAACAGGATTTGCGATCATTCCGCTTCCGTAACGGACGGAAAGTGGACAAGACTCCAAAGATTCACATATTGTGATTACCCTCAGATCGAGCTTTGCGGAAAAACTTTAGGTGTTGTCGGGTTTGGCGGCATAGGCAAAAAGGTTGCTGAAATCGCACAGGGTTTTGATATGAAAGTGCTTGTAAATACGCCTCATCCAAAGCCTGAGTTTGAAAGCGATACGCTCAAATTTACGGATATTGAAACGCTTTTAAAGGAATCTGACATCATCTCGCTTCACTGCCCGCTGAAAGATTCTACATACGGTATTATCGATGCAAAGGCGATTTCTTTAATGAAACCTACGGCAATTCTGATAAATACTGCCAGAGGTCCGCTTATCAACGAGGATGATCTGGCTAAGGCTCTTCAGGAGAATCGAATTTACGCTGCCGGTCTTGATGTTTTATCCAGCGAACCGCCTGCAGCTGACAATCCGCTGTTAAAGTGTGAGAATTGTTTCATTACTCCGCATACGGGCTGGGCGTCAAACGAAGCTAAAACAAGATTATACAATATTGCAATGGGAAATATTCAGTCGTTCCTGGATGGCAATCCTCAGAACGTTGTAAATCCTTAAAATTCGCGTTTTCACATACGGAACGGTTCTTACGCCCGTTCCGTTTTTTATCGCCGTTTTGCCACAAATGCGCATTTTGGGGCGATTTGCCGTAGGGAACGGTTCATAACCGTTCCGTGAGCCGGTATGCCGTTTTGCCTGTCGCACCCGTTCCGTTTTTTCTACGCCTCACCGTCAACCATATCAAAAATCTTCTTTTCTTTTTTTGACAAACCCGCATATTTTTCCTGCCGATACGCCTCATACAAATCCGGTCTTCTCTTTCTCGTCAACCTCAGCGAATTTTCCAACTGCCACAAATGAATATTCTCATGATGCCCGCTTAATAAAACCTCCGGCACATCCATCCCGCGCCATTCGCGCGGCTTCGTATATTGCGGATACTCAATCAACCCGCTGCATATCGACTCCTCAAAATGCGCCTCACTGCTGCCCAAAACACCAGGAATAAATCTCGCTACCGAATCAATCAAAACCATCGCAGGAAGCTCCCCTCCTGTCAGGATATAATCCCCAATCGAAACCTCCTCCATGTTCCAATAATCAATAACCCTCTGGTCCACGCCCTCATAATGACCGCATAAAATAACAAAATCCTCACCCTCAGCCAGCTCCAACACCTTTTCGTGAGTCAGCACCTTGCCACGCGGCGACATATATATTATTTTCTTGCCCTTGGCGCCATTTTCTTCCAACGCAGCCGAAATCGGCTCCGCATACATTACCATTCCGGCGCCACCGCCAAATGGATAATCATCCGTCTTATTATGCTTGTCCGTGGTATAATCCCTGATATTATGAACCTCTACATCCAAAAGACCGCTCTGATTCGCCCGTCCTAAAATGCTGTCAGTCACAACCGGTCCAAACATTTCAGGAAAAATAGTAAGTACATCTATCCTCATCAGTTAATCATTCCCTCTATAAGTTTTACAACCATAATTCTCGAATCCATATCAACATTTAAAATAAATTCTCCAACTGCCGGAATCATAAACTTTTTGCCGTCCGCAAGCTCAATTTCATAAACATCCTGAGGCGTATTTTGGATAACATCAGAAAGCGTCCCTACCCGTTTGCCGCCCTCATCCTGAACCTTAATTCCAATCAAATCAGCTACAAAATATTCGTCCTCATCGAGTTTTCTCGCATTTTCCCGGTCGATATACAAATACTTGCCCTTTAAAGCTTCAGCTGCATTGCGGTCTGAAATCCCGACAAATTTTATTACAGCCATCTCACCCATATACCTTACTTTTTCAATCTCATAAATCTCGTCTTCGATATAAAGCTGTTTCAGCTCCTCAAACCGTTCCTTGTAATCCGTATACGGATAGACTCTGTTCTCGCCTTTAAGCCCAACCGCATTGACAATCTGACCGAGTTTAAATCTGTTTAACATATACCAAGCTCCTCTTTTCCGCCGATTCAGCGCTAATTGCATTAAAGTAATTCTCAATTCCAACGCTTCGGCCATACATTTATTCTTGAAAAGAAAAAAACAAGGGGCGAATCAACGCCCCCTTTCATATCTATCGAGCAATTTCAACAATAACTTTTTTGTTGATTCTTGTTGCTGCCGCTTTTACAACAACTCTGATAGCCTTTGCAATTCTGCCTTGCTTTCCGATCACCTTGCCCATGTCGTCAGCTGCAACTCTAAGCTCCAAAACAATTGTCTGGTTATTTTCGCTCTCGGTTACACTCACTTCTTCCGGATGATCTACTAAAGACTTGGCAATAGAC
>CAVIBE010000093.1:0-2421 GCA_963640885.1 Oscillospiraceae bacterium
ATCCAATACAAGTTATCAGTGATAACAAGTTAACACTGATGAGCAAAATTAAAAAAATTATGTATGAAATTCAGGAGGTATCGTATGATATTTAAAGCTATTGCTGAGCTGGTTGCAGATAAGGTTGAATGTAATGTTGAAGATGTAAAAATGGAAAGCTCTTTTAAAGATTTGGGAATAGATTCTCTGGATACAGTAGAAATGATTATGAATCTCGAAGACAAACTCGGAATCGAAATCGAAGTTGAAGATAAAGTTGAGACTGTTGGAGAACTCGTAAAATATATCGAAAGTCATTATCAGGTTTAATAAAATGATAGAAACAAGAATAAATGAACTGTTGGGAATAAAGTATAGCGTATTTCAAGGCGGAATGGCCTGGATTTCAGACGGAAAACTGGCTGCCGCCGTATCAGAAGCAGGCGGACTGGGAATAATCGGTGCCGGAAATGCTCCTGCGGACTACGTTCTCGAACAGATAAAAATCGCTGCAGCGCTTACAGATAAGCCTTTCGGCGTAAACCTCATGCTCATGAGCCCATATGCCGACGAGATTGCTGAAGTGATTGCAAATGAAAAGGTAAAAGTGGTTACCACGGGCGCCGGAAACCCGTTAAAGTATATGAAAATGTGGAAAGCGGCAGGAGTTGCCGTTATTCCGGTAGTGGCGTCAGTTTCAATGGCTAAGCTCATGACCAGAGTAGGAGCAACCGCTCTGATTGCCGAAGGTACGGAGAGCGGCGGCCATGTTGGGGAGCTGACGACGATGGCTCTGGTGCCTCAGGTTTGCGATTGTACGGATTTGCCTGTGATAGCAGCAGGAGGCATCGCTGACGGGCGCGGGATGGCGGCCGCGATGATGCTTGGCGCAGAAGGCGTTCAGATGGGAACGAGATTTCTGCTCGCAAAAGAATGTACAATTCATCCGGATTATAAAACAAGGCTTATCAAGGCTTCGGATCTTGATACTGTAGTTACGGGCAGAAGACTCGGACATCCGGTAAGAAGTCTCAAAACGCCATTCTCAAGAAATTATCTGAAAGCCGAGTATTCGGATATATCAGATGAAGATCTTGAAAAAATGGGCGAAGGAGCTCTTATGGCTGCCGTAAAAACAGGCGATCAGGAAAAGGGGTCTTTTCTTGCCGGACAGATTGTTTCAATGCTGAAAAAAGAAGAAACAGCGGCTGATATCGTAAAAGAAGTATGCGAAGAAGCTGAAAAGTGTCTTGCAGGAGGTAAAAAATGGGTAAAATAGCTTTTGTTTTTCCGGGACAGGGCGCACAATATCCCGGCATGGGAATGGAATTTAACACCAATGTCTACGGCGGCGACAAGGTTTTCGACTCGGCGGAAAAAGTGAAACCCGGAATAAAAGAGCTTTGTTTCAACGGCTCAAAGGAAGATTTGGCAATTACGTCAAACACACAGCCGTGTATGTTTACCGTCGAACTGGCGGCGGCACAAGCGCTGGCTAACAAGGGAATTAAGGCTGATGTTACAGCAGGTTTTTCATTGGGAGAACTTGCTGCATTGACGTATTCAGGCGTTTTCAGTTTAGAAACCGGTATGGAGCTTGTATGCAGGCGAGGCGAGCTTATGCAGCAGGCGGCAGAAAGCAAAAATACGGGTATGGCGGCTGTTTTGAAGCTTAGCAACGAAGATGTTGAAAAGATTTGCGAAGGATTCGACGAAGTCTATCCGGTAAACTATAATTGCACAGGCCAGGTATCTGTGGCAGGTGTAGCTGAGCATATGAAAGACTTTATCTCAAAGGTAAAGGAAGCAGGAGGAAAAGCCGTTCCGCTTAAAGTTTCGGGCGGATTCCATTCACCATTTATGGATGGCGCGGCAGATTCTTTCGGAGAAATTATTGAAAACGTAGAATTTAATTCACCGAAGATAGCGGTATACTCAAATTATTCCGGCAAACTTTATGGTGACGATTTTAAAAATATTCTTAGAAATCAGATAAACAATCCCGTTCGCTGGAACGACATTATTGAAAACATGATTGCTGACGGAGCTGACGTATTTATTGAAGTAGGCCCCGGAAATACTCTTTCGTCTATGATAAAACGAATAAATTCGGGAGTATTTACTGCAAACGTTGAAAATGCTGAGACTTTGGCTGAAACTGTAGAAAAATTAAATGCGATGGGAATCATCTGATCAGGGAGGTAGAAAACTTGCTTAAAGGAAAAACTGCTGTTATTACAGGAGCTTCAAGAGGAATAGGCCGGGCGATTGCTTTGAAATTTGCGAGTCTCGGTGCAAATATAGCCATAATTTATGCCGGAAATATGCAAATGGCGGAAAAAGTGAAAACTGAATGTGAGGCGCTCGGAGTGAAGGCTGAGACATTCAAATGCGATGTTTCTGATTTTTCACAGGCAAAGACTGTTGTTTCTGAAATCAAGG
>CAVIBE010000094.1:0-4570 GCA_963640885.1 Oscillospiraceae bacterium
GAATATAGACAGTCTGCACAGATTAGCAGGAAGCAAATGCTTATTTGAAATTCACGGTTCAGTGCTCAGACATTATTGCATAAAATGTCATAAGCCGATGGAACTTAATGAGGTTGTTGCATCTGAGGGAGTTCCTACTTGTGAATGTGGCGGTATAATCAGACCGGATGTAGTTCTTTATGGCGAAAATCTTAATGAAAAGCTGCTTTTCAACGCTGTCAATGCCATAAAACAGGCTGATACTATGATTGTGGCAGGCACCTCGCTTCGTGTTCAACCTGCTGCAGGACTTTTGAACTTTTTTAAAGGCGATAATCTTGTGCTTATAAACAAGACTGAAACGGATTATGACAGAAGAGCAAACCTTATTATAAGAGATCCGATAGCACAAGTTATGGAAAAATGCGTTTTATAGTTCGGACAAACGATTGGTTTTTACAAAAACTATTAAGGAGCGGATTAACCATCCGCTCCCTGATTATACGTTTTACACCTGGCGCTCGTTTTAAATTGCCCGATTTCTATTTTTCTATATAATTTGTCAACTCGCCAATCTTTTCTATGGTGCATCTTATCTCGTCACCGGCATTCAAAAATTTTGGGGGATCAAAGCCCATGCCTACGCCTTTGGGAGTACCGGTCATTATCATATCTCCCGGATAAAGCTCATATCCTTTTGAAATTTCATGGATTATATCTGCAACTCCCCAAATCATATCAGCAGTGTTTCCATTTTGCCTGAGCTCACCGTTTACATAAGATTTGATGCTTAAATTTTGAGGATTTTCGATTTCATCAGCCGTAACGATAAAAGGACCTACCGGACAGTGTGAAATCAGGCTTTTGCCCATAAACCAGTTCACATGTCTGGTCTGAACATCTCTTGCGGAGACGTCGTTTCCTATTGTATAACCAAAAACGTAGTCAAGTGCTTTTTCTTTTGGTATGCCGGTTCCTTTTTTGCCGATGACAACCGTAAGCTCTACCTCATAGTCTATCTTATTTGTAACGTCGGGATGTCTCAAAATTATTCCTCTGTGATGGTTGCAAGGGTAGGCTGCTTTTGCGAAATATATCGGATATTCCGGAGCACTGTCTGTAGGGCCGCCTGTTATTCCTTTGATTTCTTTAAGATGTTCAAGATAGTTTTTGCCAAGGCAAACTATATTTCTTCTCGGATAGGGTATTGGAGCCATGAACTCTGTTTCTGACAGCGGAATTTCTGATTCGACGTGAAAAAGCTCAGTCTCAATCTCACTTTTGATGGAATCATATTTTTCAATAAGCTCTTGCATATCAGAGGCAAGCTCTTTTCTAATCGGGACAGCTATACCTCGTTCAGTATTTACTGCGCACAAGATCTCGCGATTGCAATATTTTAATGTAGCAAACTTCATATCTTATTCCTTTCATTTTGTTCAAATATATTTGAATTTCATTTTAACACATTTCAAAAAGGAGACAAACATTGCATAACATATTTATCAATTTTTCTGTAATTTTAATACTCGCCTGCCTTAGCATAATCGACATAAAAAAGCAAATAGTTCCGCCTCTCATCATAGCAGCCCTGATTCCTGCCGGATTTATACTGATGATTTCACCTGAGAGCGACATAGTTTTTCATTTTAAAGGTTTGGCAATAATTTTTCTTATTACTTTTATTTTTTCTGCAACAACATACGGACTTGGCGGAGGCGATGTAAAACTTTTTGCGGCGCTTGGATTTATATATGGAGCGTCTGACATAATTGAGGTGATGATAATATCGTTTATTCTTTCGGGAATTTTCATAGTTTTAATGAAGGGAATTTATCTTATTATCCCTCGATTTTCATGCTTGAATATCAAAAACGAAATCGCTTTTGTTCCATTTATATCCATTTCGTTTTGCTTGATTTTATCAAAAAATCTATTATACTATTTATAGTGAAACAGGGATATGGAGGAACAAAATGATGCTGAATGTAAGACATTTAATAGAGCCGACAGATTTTTCGGTTAAAGAGCTTGATGATCTATTTGAACTTACGGAAAAGATTATGGCAGAGCCTAAAAAATATGCACATCAATGTGACGGAAAAATTCTTGTAACTCTTTTCTATGAGCCAAGCACCAGAACAAGATTCAGCTTTGAAGCGGCAATGATGCGACTTGGGGGAAATATACTCGGATTTTCAGACCCGAATTCAAGTTCCACAGCAAAGGGTGAAAATATCCTTGATACAATCAGAATAGTAAGCGGTTATTCAGATATAGCAGTTATGAGACATTCAATAGAAGGAGCGCCTAAAGCTGCGTCATTATATTCTAAAATTCCACTGATAAATGCCGGCGACGGCGGACATCAGCATCCTACACAAACTCTTACAGATTTATATACCATACGTTCCAGATTCGGAAGGCTTGACAATCTAAAAATAGGCATATGCGGAGATTTAAAATACGGGAGAACTACTCATTCTCTTGTAAAAGCTATGTCCAGATATAAAAACAATGAATTTGTCTTTGTTTCGCCTGAGGAATTGAGAATGCCTGAGTACATATGTAAAGAGCTCGACTATAGCGGGGCGGCAAAATATACGCAAGTCAGAAATATTGAGGACGGTATCGCAGACGTGGATGTGCTTTATATGACGAGAGTTCAGCGTGAGCGTTTTTCTGATATTGCGGAATATGAAAAAGTAAAGGATTCGTGTATTTTGGATACGACGAAAATGCAGCTCGCAAAACGGGATATGATAGTTTTGCATCCGCTGCCGAGAGTAAATGAAATTCATCCTGATGTTGACGATGACGACAGGGCATACTATTTCCGTCAGGCTGAAAACGGCATGTATGTGAGAATGGCTCTTTTGATGCTTCTGTTGGATGTTACGGGAGATTTCTATAAAGGTAAAGTTTTTACTGTAAATAATCCTATGATATCGGTCGTTGAATCGGATAAGTGCAAAAATCCCAAGTGCATAACCCATCATGAGCCTTCATTGAAGCAGCGTTTTATCACAATGGGATATGATACCAAAATATGCGACTATTGCGGCGCCGTTCTTGAAAGATGTTGTATAGATAAGAAATAAGTGGTATAATATTTGAAATTATGAGCAAGAATTTAACATTATTTATGAGACGATAAATTTTGAAAGAGAGGAAAAAATGGAGCCTAAATATAAACGAATATTGGTAAAAATAAGCGGCGAAGCACTCGCCGGCGAAAAAAAGTTTGGACTAGATGAAGAAATGCTCAATATGGTTGCGCTTCAGATTAAAAACGTAATCGACATGGGCGTTCAGGTTGCCGTAGTTGTAGGCGGCGGCAATTTCTGGAGAGGTAAGACAAGCAATTCCATGGACAGAGCTACAGCCGACTATATGGGGATGCTTGCTACTGTTATAAATTCAATGGCTCTTCAGGATGCGTTTGAAAGAAACGGAATCCCGACAAGAGTACAGACCGCTATCGAAATGAGAGAAATTGCAGAGCCATACATAAGACGAAAGGCGATGAGCCATCTCAGAAAAAATATGGTAGTTATTTTCGGGGCAGGAACAGGAAATCCGTTCTTCTCAACAGATACAACAGCAGCTTTGAGAGCTGCGGAGATTGATGCCGATATCATACTTCTTGCCAAGAACGTAGATGCAGTTTATGATGACGATCCTAAAGTCAATCCGAATGCGAAAAAATTTGATACACTTACACACAAAGACCTGCTCAACAAGGGCTTAGGTGTAATGGATTCTACAGCCGCAACACTGTGCATGGAAAATAAAATTCCGGTTCATGTATTTGGATTGCATGAGGAAAACAGCGTTCTTCGTGCCGTATACGGAGAAAAAATCGGTACTTTGATAAAGTAAATTAACTGAAAAGCTAAGAGCATGAAGTTATGATCGAAAAGATGGAAAAAACTTTACATTTTCTGAAAGAAGATTTGAATACACTCAGAGCAGGAAGAGCTAATCCGGCTATTCTTGACAAGGTTGTGGTAGATTATTACGGTTCACCGACACCGCTTAAAAATCTTTCAAACATTTCAGTTCCTGATCCAAGAACTCTTATGATCACACCATTTGACCCGAAGAGTATTGCTGACGTAGAAAAAGCGATTAACGTTGCTAATATCGGAATCAATCCTTCTAACGACGGAAAAGTTATCAGACTGGCAATTCCTCAGGTTACTGAAGAAAGAAGAAAAGAGCTTACAAAATCAGCTAAGAAAATGGGCGAAGAATCCAAGGTTGCTGTAAGAAATCTCAGAAGAGAAATCAACGATGAGTTTAAGAAAATGGAAAAAGGCGGAGAACTCACGGAGGATGATTTAAAGGGCGCTCTTGACGAAGCTCAGAAGCTTGTTGATGATTATATCAAAAAAATCGATTCTATCGTATCAGATAAAGAAAAGGAAATTATGGAGGTTTAATTTTGACTGACCTTCCTGATTTGACCGGTTATCTCATGGAAGATGCCGAAGAAATTTTAAAAAAATCCGGAGTAAGATATGCTTTTACAGAGACTTCTTCTCCAAGAAATGATGTTGACGGCGACGAAAAAAGAGTAGTACGTCAG
>CAVIBE010000094.1:4580-5235 GCA_963640885.1 Oscillospiraceae bacterium
GGTAATGGATGGCGATGTTGTCAATATTACTTTATGCAGATATTAATTGATTAATAGGACAGCTCTGTCATTGCAATGAAAGAGCCGTCCTTTTCTCATAAATTTAAGGAGAATGAATAATGAGCACCTCATTTGACATAGATTATAACAAACTGCCTGCGCATATAGCCGTCATAATGGACGGAAACGGAAGATGGGCGTCCAGCAAAGGAATTCCTAAACTGGCGGGTCACAAGGCCGGGATGGAAGCTCTTAAAAAAATCGTAAGAAAGTCCGGTGAAATCGGATTGAATTATCTTACGGTATATGCATTTTCAACCGAAAACTGGAAACGCTCTGATGAGGAAGTGAGCGGAATTTTTCAAATACTCGTCTATTATATGGAAAGAGAAATCAAAGAAATTCACGCACAAAATGTAAAAATGCAGATTCTCGGAGATTATTCCATAATTCCCGAAAAAGCGCGGCAGGCTGTTGAACGTGCTGTAAATCTCACAAAGAACAATACCGGCTTAAACTTCAATATAGCTCTTAATTATGGTGGAAGAGACGAAATCAAAAGGGCTGTAATAGGTTTGGCTGAAAAAGTAAAGTCCGGAAAGCTTGAACCGTCTGACATAACCGAAGAGGATATAAGCTCTCTGCTTTACACTTC
>CAVIBE010000095.1:0-1596 GCA_963640885.1 Oscillospiraceae bacterium
CCTTATAAGACAGTAGACGGCGAAGAAGTAGCTGTAGATCCTAACGGAAAACCGGTAGGATTCGTATTCAAGACGATTGCTGACCCGTTCTTAGGTAAGATAAACCTTGTTAAAATCATTTCGGGCAAATTTACAACCGGTATGGAATTATATAATGCAAGAGCAGAAAAAGCTGAAAAACTCGGCTCAATGTTCTATTTAAGAGGCAAAACTCAGGGAGATTGCCCATCAGCTGTAGCAGGCGACATCGTTGCTGTAGCTAAGATGCAATATGCACAGACAGGCGATACGCTCAGTGAAAAAGCTCATCCAATCGAACTCCCACCGGTTGAGTTCCCACAGCCTGCACTTTACATCGCAATCGAGCCTAAAGCAAAGGGCGAGGATGAAAAAGTTGGCACAGGTATCCACAAGCTCATGGAAGAAGATCCTTCATTCAAACTCGAAAGAAATGTTGAAACAAAACAGACATTACTCGGTGGTCAGGGCGAAATCCAGTTAGGTATTGTTACAGCTAAGCTGAAGGATAAATTTGGTGTTGAAGTTCAGAGCGTTCCACAGAAGATAGCTTACAGAGAAACTATTAAGGGCAGCTCGGATGTACAGGGTAAACATAAGAAACAGTCTGGCGGCGCAGGTCAGTATGGTGACGTTCATATCAGATTCAGCCCGTCACAGGAAGAATTTGAATTCTCAGAAGAACTCTTCGGTGGTTCTATTCCTAAGAACTACGTTCCGGCTATCGAAAAGGGTCTCATTGAATCAATGCAGAAGGGCCCGCTCGCAGGCTGCAAGGTAGTAAATATCAAGGCTGTATTATATGATGGTTCTTATCATGATGTAGACTCAAACGAAATGGCGTTCAAAATCGCTGCTTCGCTGGCATTTAAGAAGGGTATCGTAGAAGCTAAACCTTGTCTCCTCGAACCTGTAATGAAGCTCGAAATCAATGTTCCTGATGAATACATGGGCGATGTAATGGGCGACATGAACAAGAGAAGAGGTAAGATTCTCGGTATGGAACCGCAGGCTGGCGGCGGACAGAAGCTGATGGCTGAGGCTCCACAGGCTGAGCTCTTTGACTATGCGATTGTTCTCAGATCTATGACGCAGGCAAGAGGAAGCTTTGTTATGAATTTTGAAAGATATGACGAAGTTCCTGCTCATCTCGCAGACAAGATTATCAAAGAATATCAGGCTGAACAGGAATAATTTGATTCATTTTGGTTTCTGAAATTTTGGGGTGCCCAAAAGGGCACCCTTTTTTGATATAATTTTTTCTTGCCATTTTTTTGTATCACATATAATAAAGTCAAAGAAAGTCAATCTCACAAAAATTACAAGTTTTATTGTGGTCAGGCATTGACCACAATAGAAAATAGGAGGCACATCAAATGGCAAACAATGATTTATTAGTCTTGAACGAACTCAATGAGTCAGGTGGCAGTTTAAGACCGAGCATACAAGTTGAACACGCTCTTGCTGAAATCAGAGATACTTACCAATCATCGCCGCTTGCAAAGATCCCGTTTACGGAGATCGCTGCACTTGGCGGCTCATTTGCTGGCGTTGTGGAAACAATGGCAACTCCGGCAG
>CAVIBE010000095.1:1606-8010 GCA_963640885.1 Oscillospiraceae bacterium
GTGTATACCATGTCCTTGCGCACTTGTATACCATGTGTAGTCTTGACATCGCTGTGTGTTCCCTAAAGGGGTAACGGGGACATTGGCTATGGCGAAAGATGGCTCTGGCGCACTTGGCACGATCCTGAATGACGGCATTGTCGGTCAAGCACGCTGGATTCCCGTAGATAAAGCGATAGGCCCGGCTTGCCTGAAAGCAACTTTGGTAGCGGTAGCTGTTCTTGCGGTTGTCAAGCAAGTTCAAGATATAAAGGACGGTCAGAAAGAGATTATCAGTATTCTTGAGCGTGATAAGAAATCTCAGCTCCTTGCTGATTACGACTTGCTGGCATCCTATATGGATGACTACAAATTCTATTGGGAAAACGACGCAAGCCTTGTTGTCAATCTTAATCAGGTAAAGAATATAAAAAGAAATGCCATGAAAGACCTTCGTTCCTACATCGAACAAATTGAAGGTATGCTTTCTGCGAAGGAAAGTCTCTTAAAGATGCAGTCGGCATCTCACAAAATCGGACAACTTCTTGACCGGTTTGTCCATTACAAGCTGGCACTTCATGTATTCGCTTTATCTGAGTATATGGAAGTCATGCTTTCTAAGAACTTCCAAGCGGAGTATCTGAGCAAAATCGAGAATGAGATAAGGGAACACGCTATGAAGTTCCGCAATCTATACACAGCTTGCTACGATAAGATCGAGCTGTTGAAAAAAGAGGCAATGACAACGCAAGCTGCAAACAAGTTGGCAGATGTGTCCCGTTCTGTTGGCGGTTTCATTGGGAAAATCCCCTTCGTCAAGGAAGGCCCCGTTGATGAGTTCTTGATTGCAGCCGGAGATTCTATCAGTGATAAAGAGAAGCTAAAGTTAGAAAAGACGCTGGCATTCTTTGTCCAGTATAAAGAAAGTGGGCTTGTTCCTATTGCTGAACACATTGCAACAATCAATCATCTGTCAAACAAGCCAGTGGTGATGTTGTATGATAAGAAGGCAATTTATTTCCACGAACCAGGGGAAGCTGTGTAACCAGCTTATAGTTTCAGAGATACAGTAAGAGGAGTGGGAGGATAACGACATGAAGATCGCAACATGGAATGTCGAGCGACTGAAACATTATAAGTGTCTGGACAGAATGTTGGATATTTGTCGGACAGTAGATGCGGATATTCTCGTATTGACTGAAACGGATTGTCGTTTAGAACCCGACTACCCCTATGTGTTTAAGTCTGCACTGCTACATGATGCGTTTCCAGACCTTTACGCTGTAACCGAAAATAGAGTTTCTATATATTCAAAATACCCGATCCTCCGCAGCTATGAAACCTTTGATGAGCATACATCTGTCTGCATTGAATTGGAAACGGATTTTGGAAATTTACTCGTCTATGGAACGGTTATCGGAATCTGGGGCAACCGCCGTCCATCTTTCCTTCCCGATTTGGAGGCACAGATGCGTGACATTGAATGGTTGTCAGCTCTTGGCAAAAACATCTGCTTCTGCGGCGATTATAACTTGAGTTTTTCTGATAACTACTACTTTACGACAAAGGGACGAGAGAAAGTTTTGGCTCAATTTGCAAAAAGCAATCTAACAATTCTGACAGCAAATCGTTCCGAATGTGTAGATCACATTGCCGTGTCGAAGGGATTTGCCGGAAATCATTCCTTACATATTGAAGAATGGAATCAGGACAAAAAACTTTCTGATCACAAGGGAATTGCCGTGTTATTGAAATGAGGAAGAGGTGAAGTATGGCACACAATAATCAATATGACGATATAATCAATCTTCCGCATCATGTCTCTTCTACCCGCCCGCAGATGTCGATGCTGGAACGGGCAGCGCAGTTTTCGCCTTTCGCCGCCCTTACCGGTTACGATGAAGCGATCAAGGAAACAGCACGACTGACCGGTGCAAGAATTGATATGGATGAGGATGCCCTGATTACATTAAATATGAAGTTCCAAGTTCTCCTTGACAACTTGGGGAATGCGCCAGAGATCAAGATAACCTACTTCAAGCCTGACGAGCGCAAGGACGGAGGCGCATACCTTGAAGTTACCGGAGTTTTGAAAAAGCTGGACGAGTATGAACGCATTTTAGTTCTGACCGACGGACGAAAAATCAAGATGGATGATATTCTGGACATTGAGGGAGACATCTTTGCTTGCCTTCCCTGAAAGAAAAGTTGATATAGTACCGTTAAAAGGCTCAATACTGCATTTCGGTGTTGAGCCTTTTGAAATAAAGGAATTACGGAGGTTTCACCATGAGAGTTTTATCTTGGAATCTGAACGGGCTGCTGGCAAGCATGAAGAACAATGTGCTTGTACCCATAGCCGAGCAAGAGACAGATGTAATCTGCTTTCAGGAAATCAGAACACAGAAAGAACCGACTATCATAGAAGGCTATTTCCACTGCTGGAATCACGGAAATCGTGACGGCTATTCTGGCACTGCTGTTCTTCTGAAATCAGAACCTATTCGTTTTTTCAATGGCTTTCTGAATGGTTTTGATGACAGCGAGGGGCGCATCATCACAGTTGAGTTGGGAGACTTTTATGTGGTAAATGCCTATGTGCCAAACTCTCAGCAGAACCTCAAACGGCAAGCCTATCGAATGAAGTGGGACTTTGCCTTTCGAGAACACATTCAAGAGCTTATGGAAGACAAGCCGGTGGTAATCTGCGGTGACTTCAATGTCGCGAGATCAGGCTTGGACATCTACGAAGAGAATATGAGGCAGTATTGGGCAGAACAGGGCTACGCCTCCGATGAGCGTTCCAACTTTGAAACCCTTTTGGAGCTGGGACTGTGTGATGTTTTTCGTGAACTCCACCCCAACGAAAGAAGCTATACATGGTGGAGCAATCGCCTGAACAAGCGTCAAGAAAATCGAGGCTGGCGGCTGGATTATTTCCTTGTGTCTGAGGAAATGATAGACGAAGTACACTACATCCGTCACTTAGATGAAATCACGGGATCGGATCACTGTCCTATCGTATTGGAGGTGGAGTCGTGAGCGTTGATATGCCGGAGGAGCTTCTGGCTCAGATGTGGGACGATGTGGATTGGGCTTCTGCCGAAGAGAAACTTGCTTCATTGCAAGAGCGTCTGACTCTTGCCGCTTATCGGAAGAACGATAAGGAAATTGAAGACCTTCAAAAACGGATTGTGAGAGATATTGAAATCAAATGTCTTGCTGTCCGTCATGTGGTAAGCTCCACGGCAAGCCCCGGCGTTGATAAGGTGAAGTGGCGTACCTCTGCCGAAAAAATGAAGGCGGCAATGTCTTTGACCTCCAAAGACTACCACGCTTCTCCGATGAGACAGATCCTCATAACTGCCAAGAATACGGGGAAAGAACGCAGACCATGCATTCCGACATACTATGACCGGGCGATGAATGTTCTGTATGGCTACTCTCTTGTCCCGGTTACAGAGGCTCTGGCAGAGAGAAAGTCTTTTGCTTTTCGCCCGGGCAGATCGACGCAGGATGCACACGCTTATGTGATTGAAGCACTCAAAGGACATGATGCGCCAGATTATGTTGTATGCGGAGATATCAAAGCCTACTACTCTCACATTCAGCATTCATGGCTTCTCAAAAATGTCCCGATGGACAAGCGTGTCCTTTCCGAATTTTTGAACGCTGGGATTGTGTTTGCCGGAGAGTTATTTTCGGCACAGGACGAGGGCATCTCCGAAGGCTCAAATATCTCTCCCTACTTGGGAAACTTTGTGCTGGACGGATTGCAGAAGTATATCTTTGAGGGACTTCATGGGACAACATCACCGCAGGACTACGCGAACGGAAATCTTATTCGTTTTGCAGATGATATTTTGGTGACGGCAAGATCGGACGAGGATGCTCAGACCGTTGTTGCACTTCTGAAAGACTTTCTGGATGAACGAGGGCTGACACTTTCGGAAGATAAAACAAAGGTCTGCAAGGTCACAGACGGCTTCACATTCCTCTCCCGTTCATACATAAGAAAGAATGGCTTGATGAACTCTAAGCCTTCCGATAAAGCCGTGGATCGCTTCATAGATGATTTGAAAACAACCATTCAGTCCAATAAGAAATCCCAGCGTGACCTAATCCTTTTACTCAACCGGAAGCTCAAAGGCTGGGCTGGCTACCATCGCTATACAGATGCTATGGACGCATTCCGCAAGATTGATGCGGCTGTCCAGGCTGCACTCCTTGAGGCAGCGATTGAAAAGCATCCGAGAATAGCTCTGGCAAAGGTAAAGGCGAAATATTGGTATAAAGAATCAGACGGGCGGCATTGCTACGCTCTGCCCGATGACAAAAGCATTCGTGTGGTAAGGCTGGCAGATACCTTGCTTTTGACGCACAACCGAGTAAAGACAAATGCAAATCCTTATGTGGATCGTGATTACACGGAAAGCAGGACGCACGAACGGGAAATTCAAAATGTTACGGGACCATACCGTGCAATCTGGGAGCGGCAGAACGGCATTTGTCATTACTGCGGAAGACCAATTCTTGTTGACCAACCACGCACCACAGTCCAACTGAACCTTCATCATCCTTCCTCTGTTCGTAACTCTGCTTATGTCCATAAAATGTGTGTTGCAAATGAGTTTGAGATCGTTCAGACAATGGAAGATATTTCTGTTTTGCGTCCATACGATGTCTATTCGATTCTTGAAGGAATAGCATCCGGTCAAAGGTTCAAGAGAGTGAAAAAAGAGATTCGCCAGGACTGGAAACACATTAAACTCAAAGAGTATTTTGCAAAAGCAAACTCTGCATCCATAACACTGACTTTTGAAAAAATTGAGGAAATAGAGGGACAGACGCTTCCTGCATCCGCACGGAAAAATAAGGACTGGTGGTATCCTAGAAGTAACTGCAATCAGATCGCAGAGGCATGGATTACGGAGGGCTACTATATGCACGCTCTTGATCTCAAGAAAGGTAAGGTCACTCTTCGCAGAGAAGAAGACGGCGTATCTAAACTCATTATCCCAAAGGTCTTGACCAGTGGACGGTTGCCGGATAATGCCGTCTATGAATTAGAGACACACATGGAGTATATCATCAACAAATACGGGCTGACCAAGAAAGGATGAAGATGTCGCTTGCCATGCGACCAAACCGAATACGATGCAAGGCGAAGAAAAACTGCCCAGCTTGAAGTCGTTCCAAGTCGAACAGCAACGCCTTCTCGAAGAACAGGAACACCTCTATGCTGAACGAGCAAGGCTCAAAAAAGAGGCAAAGCAGATTGATACGATGAAAGCAAATGTGGATGACTTCCTTAGTCCTTCTCTTTCTCAGGATCGTGATACAGAACGAAAAACGGAGTTAGAATAAGAGGAACGCGCCTGAGTCATATCAGAAGTATGACTCAGGCTTTCATCTTGTGCCTTTCGTTCAAGAAGTTGAAATATTTTTTGAATAATCGGAGCAACCCATTGCGAAATTGAAAGGTTTGTTGTATAATATATTGAGTCTCACTATAACGATTGAATGAGGTGCGGTTTATGAAGATCAGTTACAAGAAATTATGGTTTCAACTGCTTGAAAAAGATATTTCAAAGTCAACTTTTCGTCGGGATGTTGAACTGTCTCCCGGTACGATGAGCAAGCTCAACAAGAATGAAGAGGTTGCCCTGTCCGTCCTGCTGCGTATCTGTGATTATTTGAATTGCGACATCGGTGAAATATGTGAAGCTGTGCGAACGGACAAGAAATAAGTCCGGGTTTTCGTGCGGCTATTTTTTGTGGAATTGAGGTGATATTTCGATGAAGCCAACTTGGGAAGATGCGACTGAGGCACATAAATACAGCAACAATCACAAGCCGGAATTGGAGAAGGATAACCGCTGCGGATGCTTCTACTGTTTGAAGATTTTCTCGCCGAGTGAAATCGAAGAATGGATTGTCGATGATAATCCATGTGACCAAAGAGGAACTGCCATCTGCCCCTACTGTGATATTGATTCAGTCATTGGAGAAAGCTCTGGCTATCCAATAACAAAAGAGTTTTTGGCGATGATGCACCGCAGATGGTTTGAATCCGGTGGAGGATTATCCCTATCAACTCCGTTTGGAGATGTCAAATTGTTTATTGATGGTGAAGAGCATCCCTTCCGTTATCATGCAATAGATAAAGATTCCAGGTTGTTTCCTGATGTTGACGGTGTATCACAAATCTCTGTCGAGTTTGAGCCAGACGGCAAGGAACATACACTTTGCCTAAGATTAACTGGCTGCGATGTTGAAGGCGAAATTGAAAGTGGAGAGCGACTTGAAGCTCTGTCATTTTATTGCGGTGAGGGAAAGATCACCTTAGGTAGCTATGCATCCTTTGGTGATTATAAAGATTATGAGTTGGATTATGACGGGAACTACTATTCTGACGGAATTGA
>CAVIBE010000096.1:0-7498 GCA_963640885.1 Oscillospiraceae bacterium
TTCGGGCTATCATCAGAACTAATGCCCCAAGTGCCTGTATATTCAATTTTCAAGGATCACGAAGAAGCTCCTGAATGAAGTCAGGAATTAACCCCTTCACTTACTCTGAATTAGGGGCGGCTTTTGGCAGGGTGTTTTTCAAAAAAAGTTGAAAAAATTTTTTCGTGACCCTCTGAAAACAAAAAAGCCGCCTTTCCGAAAGCGGAAAAGCGGCACAGGATTTAAGGCTATATAATATGAAAAAGGCTGCTTACCCCCAAGCGGGGAATAAGCAGCCCAAGCTATGTTTAAATGTAGACAACTTTGAGTTTCTTCTTTTTTGCACGGATTACCTTTACCAACACCTCATCAACGGCATCGGTATATTTCCCTTGCTGCATACGGAGGTTTTTGAAATCAATTAGGGACTCAATAATCTCTGACCGTTCCTGATTGGTCAGGTAGATATGATATTTCTGTTCTTTCATTGTCTGACACCTCCTGATGCTTTCATTATACTTATAGAGGTGCAGAAATTCAAAGATGCAATTACATTATAGATAGAAAACAATAAGGCTCCGACCTTTTGAGTCAGAGCCTTATTGCTCGCCTTTGCAAATGCCATTTTTCAGTGTTTTGAAATTATCGCCTTACCGGGCTGTGGCATTCCGAAACCACCCTTTTTAAAAAGGATTTATTTTTCAGCAAAAGCGGATTTGAGATCTTCTTCTTTTTCCATTCTTGCAGCAAGTTTCTCTGAGATTTCCTGTTCGGGTCTCCATGACTGAGCTTCATCATCTACAGCAACCTCGATCTCGACAGCATCAGCGGTTACTTTCTTGCCGAATTTTACGTTCGCGATGACAACTGAAGCAAAGATTATAAGCATTGCAACAACAACGTTTGCGGTAATGGCTTCCTTGAAAACAACCGCCCCGATAAGAGTAGCTGCCACAGGCTCTATGATTGCAATAACAGAAGCTTTGCTCACTTCTATGTAGTTAAGCGCGAGCACATAGATTGTGTAAGGAATAAGGGTTGAAAATATGCCCATACCTAAAGCCGCTAAAATTGATACAGGATTTGCTGCTAAAAGTGATGCCGTTTCGCCGAGCGGAGTGAAAGGAATCATTCCTATTACAGCGAATACAAAGGTATATGCAGTAACCGCATATGTGTTATAGTGTTGCAGCGCGATTCGGCTTCCTATGCTGTAAAGCGCATATCCGATACCGGAAAGGAAACCTATGAGTATGCCGAAAGCAGACAACTTTACCGAAGCGCCGCCGAGTATACCTGACATAACGATACAGCCCGTAAAAGCGAGTATGATGGAAAGCCCCTTGGTCAGAGTGATCTTTTCCTTAAAAAGCACAGCTGCCATAATGGTTACCATGATTGGCGCCGAGTAGAGCATAACTGCGGCTATTGAAAGCGTTGAAGCCTGTATCGTGAGAAAATACGATGTATAGCATAAGGCCAAACCCAAAGAACCTGATACAAAGAAAAATATGAGGTCTTTCCATGTACGTAGCTTCATCTGCGGGCGGTTTTTAATAAACATATATGGTACAATTATTGCCGCCGCTACCACGCATCTCATCAATGAGACCTGATAGGGCGAAAATCCGACCGAGTACAGATATTTTGTGAATATGCCTACAGCACCCCAAAGAATTGCTGCTGTAATGACTATGAACGGAGCGATTGCGGTCAATTTCTTTGCTTTCATATTCTTTCCCCCTTACTTAATGTGAACTGCACTGAAAGTAGAACTGTATTTATTTAGATGATACTATAAAAAATCCAAAAGTACAATTCATATAATTCATGCGAGATATGAAAAAAAATAATGGAAAACAATTTAAATCAGCCCCGCAATCATCCTGAATTTCCGCATTTATTCGTTTAATATGCTGTTATAATCCTGAGCATCCTTAGAGGAAATGAACTCTATAAATTTCTTGAGTATCGGTGAAGCCTGATTTTTCCCGAGGTGGGCAAGCGCAAGCGTCCTATACTGCTTTTCTTCTATTTCATATATATCGAGCGAATCCTTGAATTCTTTTATAACGTGTATGGGAATGACTGCTACTCCGAGATTGTTTTCGGTCATTTTTACAGTGGCATAAGCATCCGAGGTAGTTATTTTAATTCTCAGCTGTGAATATGAGTCAGCAAAAAGCCTCATTATATCGTAATCGGCTTTCCCGTCTATGAGGATATGATCTACCTTTTTCAAATCATCGAGGCTTACGACTTTTTTATTTTTGAAATTATGCGGATAATCTTTGCCTACAGCTACGACGAGGTGGTCGTGTATAACGGGAATTGTTGTAAAATTGTTCTGGGTAGGCATTGAAACGAAGCCGCAATCGACTTCACGATCTGCAATCCATTTCTCGATCTCTTCGTAAGTTCCTGTTCTCAGCTCAAAATCAATATTAGGATATTTTTTTTCAAATTCACTGATAATTTCAGGCAAATAGAACGTAGAAACCGTAGCAAAAGAGCCGATAGTGAGCTTACCTTTGATAAGACCCGTCACATCGCTTACTTCCTGCATAAAGTTTTCGTTTTCTGAGATGACCCGGCTTATGTACGGAATCAGCAGTTCCCCTGTAGGCGTTGCTTTTATGCCTGTACGGCCGCGTATTATAAGTTTTACGCCGAGCTCCTCTTCAAGGCTATTTATCATATGGCTTACTCCTGACTGAGTATAGCCCATTTCTTCCGCGGCAGCGGTTATACTGCCGTGCTTAATTGCGCTCAGCAAAAGTTCGTATTTTATCAAGCTCATAAAAATGTTCCCCCTTAACATAATTATAGCGATAGCAAATAATAAGATAAAATTTCTTTACAAAATGATAACATAAAATCAAATAAAAATGTGAAAAAATAATCTGAAAGATTGGAATTTCCAATGATTTGGTTCATTTTATCTGAAATGGAGAGACAGCGAAAAATTCAGGCATAAAATTTTGTCATGAGGGTCATAAAAAAATGTCAGAAATACATATCTCATTTTGTGATAAAATAGCGGTGGGTTTATTTTATATTTTACACTTGGGGAGGTTTATTTATGGGAAATGAAAAAAAATCCTCTATAAGCATTAAGTGCATGCTGATGACAGCAGGCGCATATGCTTCTTATACCATCGGTTCAGGTTTTGCTACCGGCCAGGAGGTATTGCAATTTTTCGGTTCATGGGGACACCCATTCTTAACAGTATTGGTATCGTTGCTCATGACAATCTATTTTTCAACTAAATGTTACACAGCTGGTGAAAAGATGGCGTTTGAAAGACCAAACGACTGCTACAAGTATTTCTGCGGTAAGCATTTGGCATACTTCTTCGACTTCTTCACCATCATTCTGGTATTCGGCGTTTTAATTTCCATGTTCGCCGGATGCGGTGCTACAATCGAACAGTACTTCGGCATTCCGAAATATATCGGTGCTATAATGCTTGGTATAGCTGCTGCTATTGTAGTAATGTTAGGTCTCAGAAGAGTAGAACAGGTTTTAGGTTGCTTAGGTGTTGTTATTATCATCTACGTAGTAATCATCGGTATTTATGCTGTAGCAACTTCAGATACAACTTTAGCTGAAGCAACAGCAAACTTACCTCAGCATGTTGAAAACGGAGAAGTTTTACAGGCAGGCGTATTCGGAATACATAACTGGGTACTCTCGGCTCTCACATATGGCGGTATTTGTCTCTTGACAGGATTCCCGTTCTTCGTTTCACTCGGAAAGAGCTTAAACAATCGTAAAGAAGCTGTAGCAAGTGGTATATTCTCCGGTATCTTCTTCCACGCTGGAGTTTTACTCGTAGTAATGGCTATACTTCTTAACATTGACAAGATTATCGAGATAGGCGCACAGGTTCCTCTGCTTGCTTCAATGCAGGTTATGATGCCTAAGATTGCTTGGACATTCGCTATAATTCTTGTACTGGGAATCTTCACAACTGTTGTTGGTTACCTCTGGCTCATCTCTGGCAGATTTGCTGAAGATAAGAGTACTAAGTCAAGAATCATAGTTGCTGTTCTTGTTGTTGCCGGAATTTTCGGTGGTTCTTTCATTCCATTCAGCTTGATTATCAACGTATTATACCCGTTCGCCGGTTTTGTTGGATTCATAATCATGCTCTTCATGGTTGGTAAGGACATCAAGGGTAAGGTAAGCGGAAACGGAAAAGAAGCTTAGTAATTGCAAGATTTTAAAAATTGAAGGTTGTAGGATTAATACTAGTAAATAAAATAGACTCTTAGCTGAAGAAGCCCCGTATTTTAAGGATACGGGGCTTTCCTAATGTTTTGGATGGGAACGGCACGCAGGCGCGTTCCATACGAATTATGAATTGTTCACGGAACGGTTACGAACCGTTCCCTACGGCAAATCGCCAGAAAATGCGTTTGGGGGCATTCATATGCGAATTATATAAGGACCTGAGGCGCCACAGGTCGCGGATCGTTTGTAACGTTTAAATTGCCTTGATTCCGTTTTCGGCGGCTTCAGCTTCGATAAATTCAACGAATTTTTTGGTTATAGGCGCTATCTTCTTTTTATCCGTATATCCAAGCGCCAACGTGCGCTGAAAATTATTTTCTATCTCGTATATGTCCAAAGCATCGGAAAAATCCTGTGCAAGCGATATAGGGATGATACCGATACCACGCTTTTTTAAGATCATTTTCATTGCAGCATATGCGTCAGCTACGTTGACTGTAACCTTGAGCTTGGTAATATGATCGGAAAAAATTCTTATAACATCATAATCGGAACGTCCGTCGAGAAGGACGTGATATTCGCCCTCCAGCTGTTCCAAAGTCACTGTATGGCAGCCTTTAAACTTATGAGGGTAGCCTTTTGCGGCAACTGCAACAAAACGGTCGCTCATAACAGGAATGTATTTAAAGTTTTTGTGTACCGGAAGCGTAAGAAAACCGCAGTCGACAATTCCATTTTCCATCCAGTATTCTATCTCTTCATATGAGCCGATTTTGAGGAAAAATTCTACGTTAGGGTATTGCTGCTGAAATTTTTCGATAGCATCCGGAAGGTAAAAAGAGGATATAGTCGCAAATGCTCCGATAGCGATTCTGCCCCTTATATTTCCTGTGACTTCGCTTAAAAGCTGCATCATATTCGTGTTTTCTGAAACGATTTTTTTCATATAAGGCAAGAGCAGCTCCCCGGCGGATGTAGGTCTTACTCCTGTGCGGCTTCGGTATATAAGCTGTACGCCCAATTCTTTTTCAAGGCTGTTCAGCATATGACTCACTCCTGACTGCGTGTAGCCCATTTCGTTGCCGGCTGACGTCAGCGTGCCGTTTTCGAGCGCGCTTATCATAAGCTGATATTTAACTAAACTCATTGCTCTCCATCTCCTTCCTATTGCTATGTTTTTTGCTGCTGAATATAGATTGTGAAAACAGCATGCTCGTGTAAAACCGTTAATTCTTTCACGCAAAGTATATCACATAATAACGTTATCTGTCATGAAAAAAAGTCATGGGGGCAATGTTAAAACAGAATTTTACATAAGAATTTTTAATACTTATAATAAAAAACAGGAATGATGCGCATGTTCCCTATTACAAAATGAAATTATAAGTAAATTTTTCGCAAACTAAAGACTTGGTTGTAAAAAGTCTTAAGCGAGGGGAGGAAGTTTTTATGTCAGATCAGGCAGTTGAAAGAGAAGGCTGGGGAAGTGCTTTCGGGTTTATAGTCACTTCCATCGGTTTTGCCGTAGGTCTCGGCGCTATATGGAAATTCCCGTACATGATAGGAATGAATGGCGGCGGACTGTTTCTCTTAATGTGCATAATTTTTATTCTTATAATCGCAGTACCTCTTTGCTGGGCTGAGCTTACTTTGGGAAGATATACTCAAAAAAGTGCGGTCTTAGGTATGAGAGAGCTTACACACAAAGGCTCGCCATGGGTAATACTCGCATGGTCAGGTCTTGCTGCATGTATGGTTTTAGCATCATATTATGTAACTATCGTATGCGACGTATTGTGGTATATATTTAAGTTTGTTAGCGGCGGATTTAGGGGAATGACTATCGACCAGATCGGTGAATATTACAATGGTCTTCAGATAAGCATGGGTTATAAATTCGCAGCAGTTATTCTGATATATGTGCTTACAATAGTAGTTATTGTTGCCGGCGTTCAGAAAGGTCTTGAAAGAGCAAACAAGATTCTTATTCCGGCGTTGTTCATATTCCTCGTAATTTTAGGAATCAGAGGTCTTATGCTTCCGGGCGCTATGGAAGGTATCAAATGGATGTTTACTCCTGATTTCTCACAGATGAGCCCGCAGGTTGTTATGGCAGGTCTTAACCAGTGCTTCTTCTTATCAGGATGCGCAATGGCAACGCTTTTCTCGTTCGGCTCATATCTTGGCCCCGAGACTTCAGACATACCGTTCTACGGACCGGTTATTGTTTGCTCAAACATCGTAGTTGCTATTCTGGCAGGTGTTGCAATATTTACAGCCCTGTTCTCCTACAATATGGATATAGCTTCAGGTTCGGGTCTTGTATTCAGAACTCTTCCTTACGTATTCATGGATATGTCGGGCGGAATCGTTTGGGGTACTCTGTTCTTCTTCCTGGTATTTGCGGCAGGCTGGTCTTCATTCCTTGGACTTTATGAGGGCTTCTGTTCATTGCTCAGTGAGTCTATCGGAGTATCAAGAGTTAAAGGTATAGTGGTAGGATCTGTAATTACATTTATACTTTCTATTCCTGCTATTCTTTACACAACAGCTTGGGCAAACGTAAAACCTTTGGGAATGGATTTATTCACATTCATGGACTTCGTAGCTATGCTCATACTCGTTCCTATCGGAGCAATTCTTATCTCAATCTTCACAGGTACTGTGTTCTGGGATAAGTTCCAGGAACATTCTGCAGTAGGCGCAAAATATTTCAGAATACCTAAAATCACAAGAGGATGGTATATAGTAGTGCTTCCTGCGGTAACATTACTTGTTGCTATCGTTGGTATAGCAAGTTATTTCTAAGATGTTAATTTAAATTAACATAAAACTGGACAAAAGTTCAAACAAGCTTTTTCTACAGCCGTTCGGCTCGTTAGGAAGCCGGATAAACAAAGTCGTTGATTTCCCCCTTATAATCAACGCAAACAAAAATTAAACAAAAAGCTGAAAACAAAAACACTGTCATTGGTCAGACAGTGTTTTTACTCTGTTTCGCCTAAACAGCCAGTCGTTGGCATTAGTTTTTTTCATGGAAATAATAAGTATCATGCGTTTTACAATAGAAAAGTATTTGTGTAAAATAAAACCATGAGAAGAGCAAAAGCTCTAATGCTTAAAATCAGAAAAAGGAGATGAGAAAAATGAGAGAAAAAAATACGGTTTGGGTTATGGTTTTTAGAGACATGTTTCCTTTCGGAGTGTTATTTATGCTCGCAGGTTTCCTTTCGATGATGGCAAATAATTTATAAAAGTATAAATAAGGAGCAGAATATGAAT
>CAVIBE010000097.1:0-4282 GCA_963640885.1 Oscillospiraceae bacterium
GCTGAGATACGATCTTTTTTTTCGCTACCAAAATTTCTCTTGCCACCACCAGCGGTTTTCCTGTCACCGCCCCCGGCTTTTCTCTCCGCCGACAATTTTCGCGGTTTTATAAGTTTATCCGGCCCAAACCCGATAAGATCTGTCCTCTTAGCCTTAACAAGCGCCTTGTATACAAGCTCATAATTTTCCGGTTTATTGAAATGCAAAAGCGCCCGCTGCATTTTCTTTTCTTCAAGAGAATCAGGTATGTAGACCTTCTCGCCCGTCAGAGGATCAACTCCCGTATAATACATACACGTTGAGAGAGTTCCCGGCGTCGGGTAAAAATCCTGCACCTGATCCGGAACAAATCTGTTATGATTCAGATATTCCGCAAGCTCCACTGCATCCTCGATCCGGCATCCCGGGTGCGAGGAAATAAAGTAGGGTATCATAAACTGATTCATTCCATATTTTTCATTTATATCATTATACTTTTTCACAAATTTCTGAAAAACCTCATTGCGTGGTTTTCGCATTAGTCTTAGCACGTGATCCGAAACGTGTTCCGGCGCCACTTTCAAAATACCGCTTACATGATACCGGCAGAGTTCATTCAAAAAATCGTCGTTTTTATCCGCAAGCGCGTAATCGAATCTCACACCGGAACGCACAAATACCTTTTTTACTCCCGGAATTTGTCTGAGCTTTTTCAAAAGCTCCATATATTCCCGATGGTCCGTATCGAGATTTTTGCAAGGCTCGGGGTAGAGGCAATCTTTATGCTTGCAGGTTCCCTTTTCAAGCTGTTTTTTGCACGATGGTCTTCTGAAGTTTGCCGTAGGGCCGCCAACATCATTTATGTATCCTTTAAAGTCAGGTTTTTTAGTAAGCTCCTCCGCTTCCCTTAAAATCGATTCTATGCTCCTTGACTGCACAATTCTTCCCTGATGATAAGTCAGCGCACAAAAAGCGCAGCCGCCATAACAGCCCCTAACAGAAGTAAGACTGAATTTTACCTCCTTGAGAGCCGGTATTCCACCGTCTTTTTCGTACATCGGATGGTATTCTCTCATAAAAGGCATAGCATAAACCTCGTCCAGCTCCTCGCGGCTAAGCACAGGCTGAGGCGGATTTTGCACCACATAAAGGTTCTTGTCATATTGCTCAGCCAAAGGCACAGAGTCCTGAGCTTCGTTATTCATGTACTGTATTTTAAAGCTTTCCGCAAACTTGAGCTTGTCCTTTTGCAGCTCATCAAAGCTCGGCAGTATAACAGTATCCTCGTCATCAATGCTCTTTTTTCTGACAACAGTTCCCCTTATCCAGGTTATGTCTCTTACGTCAATTCCGCTATCCAGAGCTTCCGCTATCTCAATTGTCGTGCGCTCACCCATGCCATAGCTTATTATATCCGCTTTTGAATCCAAAAGCAGCGACCTTCTCAGCTTGTTATCCCAATAATCATAGTGGGCGAAGCGTCTGAGACTGGCTTCTATGCCGCCTAAAATTACAGGAACATCCTTGTAGGCTTCTTTCGCTTTTGCCGTATATACGATACAGGCTCTGTCCGGGCGCTTTCCTGCCACTCCTCCAGGCGTATAATAGTCAGTTTTTCGACGTTTCTTGAATACAGAATAGTGATTTACCATGGAATCGACATTCCCGGCGGATATAAGAAATCCCAATCGGGGCTTGCCAAGTTTTTTTAAATCATCGACCGAATGAAAATCCGGCTGAGCTATAATCCCGACTTTATATCCGAATCGCTCCAACTGTCTGCATATTATCGCATGACCGAAAGAGGGATGGTCAACATAGCCATCCCCCGAAATATATACAAAATCAAGCTGATCCCAGCCTCGTTTTTTCATATCTTCTTTTGATACAGGCAAAAAATCCATATTAATATCCTAACTTTTCGTTTATCAGAACTACCGTAGTCGGAATCCCTCCGTGCTGTTTTTCAAGAATAAGCGTAGCGTTGCAAATTCTTGACGGCGATGAACATGCCATACATTTTCCGAGCTTTGCGCAAGGTGTGTTTATTCCAAGTCGCTCAGTGTTCAGAGGCGCTGCCACGTTATGTATTCTTATCATGGATTCTTCGTAATTTCTTGAGATTTTGTTTACTCCTGCTACAAGAAAAAGTCTGTCATGACCAAATAGCATACTTGCCAAACGGTTTCCTGTTCCGTCAACATTGATTATTCTGCCGTCCTGAGTAATTCCGTTTACGCCCGACATATAAACATCTGTCAGCATGTCTTTGAGCATAATGCTTTTTCTGTCCTCGCCCTCTTCCGGATACCAGTGCCACAGAGTTTTGTTGCCGCGCTTTTTAAGCGCTTCATAAATTCCAATCTCCTGAAGTGTTACCGAGCCGCCAAAAGCTACACTCTGGTCTTTGCCAACTTCATTTAGAAGATATTCTTTTGCTTCCTCAGAAGTTTCAAAATAAACAACATTAAAACGGTTTTCCTTTAACGCTTCGATTGTACGTCTCACTGAAGGTGACATTTTCTGTTCGTCCTTAACCATCATTTCTTTATTATCAGCCATAATAAAACCTCCTCACAAATCATCTTCTTGTCATTATTTTGCAGGCGATGCCGCCAACTATAAGGCCAAAAGCCAAGGCTAAAAGTGCTCCCGACATGCTATCACTCCTTTACCAGTTTATATATATCCTCTCGTCTGTGCTTGAGAAGAGGCAATTCTTTTCTTACTTTCTTTATTTTGTCAAAATCTATATCACAATACAAAATTCCTTCTTTTTCGTCCATGTGAGCGGCAAAACTGCCCCAGGGTTCGGCTACGCACGAATTTCCATATGCCTGATATACGCCTTGCATATCCCGCGCCGGTGAGACTGCCGCAAAATATATCTGGTTGTCTAAAGCTCTCATTCTCATTGTCAAATCCCAGTGCGCAGGTCCTGTCGTCATGTTAAATGCCGCCGGCAAAATGACAAGCTCCGCTCCTTCGAGAGCCATCAGCCTTGACATTTCCGGAAATCTTACGTCATAACAAATCGCAACTCCGATTTTGCAAAACTCTGTATCTACCACAGTTATCTCATTTCCGGCAGTAAGCGTATCAGATTCTTTGAACGTTATTCCACCCTCTACGTCTATGTCAAACAAATGCACCTTTCGGTGAGTGCCAATCACTTTTCCCTTTCGGTCAAAAATGAAAGAAGAATTGTAGACTTTTCCGTCTTTAAGCTCCGGAATCGAGCCGCCTATGAGGTAAATCCCAAGCTCCGCAGCCAGCTCTGCCAGGGTTTTCACAGTCTCTCCGTCCGAGGTTTCGCCATACTCACGAAAATATTTATTTGAATACGGGCAGTTAAACATCTCAGGAAGAGCCACTACATCCGCGCCCGATTCCGCAGCCTCTCTTATCATTGAGCAGGCTTTTTTTACGTTATCTTCTTTGTCATAGCCGACTTTCATCTGGCATAAAGCAAGCTTCATTTCAATCAACCTCCCGAAATATTTTTAGCAGCCGGTTTACGGCACGAGCAGTCAGCCCCCATATATAATTGCCGTCATAATTGAACGCATCGCAAACGCCCTCGTCTATAAAAAAATCCAGAGGCGCCGCAAATATCTTGTGAACCTCGTCCGGATTTATATCAAGACCTTTGCTGTCATAGTCCGTTATCTCTCCGACAAATACATTGATTCTTTCATTGAGCAGGGAATATATTACTCCCATATTGCCTATTGTCCGCACTCTGCCAGTAGATATGCCAAGCTCCTCTGTCGTCTCTCGTATTGCGCATTTTTGCGAAGATTCCGACGCTTCGATTCTGCCTCCCGGAAAGCACACTTCGCCCGGCTGGCGTCTCAGGCTCATCGCCCTGACTTCAAATAGCAGCTTCAGCTGCCCTTCCGACTTCACAAAAGGCACCATAATTGCATACTCACCTTCCGCTTCGCCGCTTTCACCGTATTTTTTTAAAATATCTTCTATTAAAGTCAGATCATATACTTGCACTGCTGCTGTCTTCCATCCTTTCGAACTCAGTCATTATGGATTCTTTTTCTATTTTTATGGACTGCTTCATTTTCAGCGACAAATCTTCCAACTTTTCTTCCATATATAAGCCCTTTTCCGCACTTATCTCGTTGAATTTCTGTCTGAATTCAGCAGCCTCCTGATATCTTCCCATCTTTTCAAGATCGCCGATCTCGGTCAATATCTGTGAAGAAACATTGGATTTGTGCATAAAGAGCGTCTGAGCGCTTATTATCTCGTCTCGTATTTCCTGCATTTCCTTGTCGAGCTTATATAC
>CAVIBE010000098.1:0-2174 GCA_963640885.1 Oscillospiraceae bacterium
ATTTATTTCAGTGCTGACAGGTCAGCGTGTGAATAAAATCATGGACATGGTTATTGATATCGAGACAGAATGTGGCAAGAGAGTTCCTACGGGCGTTCTGAATACCCTGATTTCGGATGCGATTCTCATGAATCAGCCGCCTTCGGACAAGGGCAAAAAGCTGAAAATTTATTATGCAACGCAGGTTGGCGTAAAACCGCCGCTTTTCTCGTTCAAAATCAATGACAGAGAGCTTATGCACTTTTCTTATGCGAGATATCTTGAAAACAAAATTCGCGAGGGCTTCGGATTTGAGGGAACTTCGATCAAGTTTGTTTACAGAGCAAAGGGCGAAGATGCAAATACAATGGAATAGGCACAGGTGGTATAATAAATTATGATAGTTAAGATATTAATAGTAATTTTAAGTTATTTAATCGGGAGTATTTCTCCGGCAATAATTCTATGTAAGCTCAGATATTCTGTGGATATCAGAACTCTGGGAAGCGGAAACGCCGGAACGACCAACGTTTTGAGGAATTTCGGCAAAAAGATGGCAGGCCTTACCTTGCTTTTAGACGCGTTAAAGGGCATTTTGTGTTATCTGAACGGATATGTGGTTCTTGGTTCATACGAAATGGCTCTTGTTTGCGGACTTGCGGCTATAATCGGGCATATTTTCCCGATTTTCAGCGGATTTAAAGGCGGAAAGGGCGTTGCGACTACTTTGGGACTTTGCCTTGTGGCAGCTCCTAAGGCTGGCATTATAGCTGTCGTTGCCGCTTTAATCATAATGGCTGTCAGCCGGAGAATTTCTCTCGGCTCGATTTTGGGCGCACTTATATTTGTCATAATGACGGCTGTCCTCAAGTATGAAACCTATGTTGTTGTGTGGGCGGCTGTAATTGCGGCTATAATCTGGATAAAACACAGTGGAAATATAAAAAGGCTTCTGTCCGGAACAGAGCCGAAATTTACACTGAAAAAATAATTTGGAGGCATGAAAATGAATAAAACTATAACTGTTTTGGGCGGAGGCAGTTGGGGAACTGCGATAGCTATAAGTCTCAGCTCCAAGGACCTGGCTGTAAAATTATGGGATATAGATAAAGACCATCTCGAATCTATGATAAAGGAAAGGGAAAATCTGAAGTACCTGGCGGGGACAAAATTCCCTGAAACTCTGATTGTGGAGAGAGACGAAGCAAAGGCCATTGAGGGCAGCGATATAGTTATTTTTGCTGTACCTGCACAGCATTTTAGAAGTGCGATAACAGCGGCAATAGACATGATTGACAAGGACGTGATAATCGTAAATGTGGCAAAGGGCATCGAGCAGGGAACTCTGTCAAGACTTTCTGAAATTGCCGCAAAAGTTGCGCCTGATAACAGATATGTGGTGCTCTCAGGTCCGTCTCATGCGGAAGAAGTATGTAAGGGTATGCCTACTGCTTTAGTTGCAACATCTACGGATGCTGAGGCAGCTGAGCTGATTCAGGACGTTTTTATGAGCAATGTTCTAAGAGTTTATACTAATGACGACGTTATAGGCGCTGAACTTGGCGGAGCGCTTAAAAATATTATCGCTCTGGGCGCTGGAATATCTGACGGACTGGGCTATGGCGACAATGCGAAGGCTGCAATGATGACGAGAGGTATTGCGGAAATCAAGCGTCTCGGTCAGGCTATGGGCGCTAATATACACACTTTTGCGGGTCTTACAGGCATAGGTGACCTGATTGTAACGTGTACGAGTATGCATAGCAGAAACCGCCGCTGCGGAATTATGATAGGCGAGGGAATGCCGGCTGATGAAGCGATAAAAAAGGTCGGCATGGTAGTCGAGGGCGTTTTCACTTGCAGCGCAGCCTATGAGCTGGCAACGAAATACGGCGTTGAAATGCCTATTGTCAGCATGATATACAAGATTCTCAACGAAGGCCTTGATGCGAGAGAGGCTGTCAACATGCTTATGACCAGACAGAAAAAAGATGAAATGTAACGCAGCGATGTCGGGATTTTTTTAAAAAAACTAAAATTAAGTATTGACAAAAGGCAGGTGTATGCGTATAATTTTAAATGTCGCTGAGGAACGGCGGAAAGACGATATAATGTGTTTGATAAGTCGTTCGGAGGCAGATGTGGCGGTGTAGCTTAGTTGGCTAGAGCGTCCGGTTCATACCCGGAAGGTCGGT
>CAVIBE010000099.1:0-5527 GCA_963640885.1 Oscillospiraceae bacterium
CCATATATCGGATTGAAAACGCGCGGGTGTTTACACGGAACGGTTACGAACCGTTCCCTACGATGCCGTTATTGCCATAAAAAAATAACGCCCTTCCGATAGGCGCTATTTTTAAAAAATAAACCCTATTGGCATAACCGTTCGAGGTCTTGCCTTTTCTAATTAGATTATATATTTTTTTTGTGATATTGACAAGAAAAATTTTTTTGGAAAAACAAGGCAAAAAAGTTCCATGCGCGAAATCGTTTGAAAATGCGCGTTTACGCAAGACGGCGCGCAGGTCATTTCCTGCGCGCCGCCAAAATTACGAACCAAATCTAATTTTTAATACGCTTTTTTATGGTCTTGCCGCTTATCGTCTTAGGCAGCTCAGCCACAAACTCAATGATTTTTATCCACTTGTATTCAGCCATTCTCGTATTGCAAAACTCCTTGATTTCCTTGTTAAGCTCCCTTGAAGCCACAAAACCCGGAGCCAAAACCACATCAGCCCTGATTATCTGCCCCCTCGACTCATCAGGCACACCCACAACCGAACACTCAAGCACAGCCGGATGCTCCGACAAGACACTTTCAACCTCAAACGGGCCAACACGATAACCACCGGTCTTTATAACATCATCAATTCTGCCCTGGAACCAGAAATAACCATCTTCATCAGCCCTCGCAAGGTCACCCGTGTGATATACACCACCACGCCATACATAATCATACATAGCCGGATTATCATAATATCCGGAGAATACACCAATCTGCTTCTTATCAGCAGGCGGAATTATTACAATCTCGCCATTTTCGCCAACAGGAACCTCATTTCCATCCTCATCAATCAGATGCACATCATACATCGGAGACGGCTTACCCAAAGCACCAATCTTAGACTCATCAGCATCAAAATCTGCAAGCAGCAAAGTCGTTTCAGTCTGACCGAAACCCTCAACAAGATGCATTCCCGTCAGCTCCTTAAACTTACGGAAAATATCAGCACTCAGCGCTTCACCGGCAGTAACAGCCTTTTTCAAAGACTTCAGCCCCGAAATATTCTTCTTAACCATATAACGATATATAGTCGGAGGCGCACAGAACGTCGTAACCTGATACTTATTTATAACACTTTCAACCTGACGCGGGTCAAAATTATCAAAATCAAAAATCATAACCGCACTGCCAACAAGCCATTGACCATAAATTTTTCCCCAGGAAGTCTTTGCCCAGCCAGTTTCCGCCATAGTAAAATGAAGCCCATTTTCCTCAGCACCCTGCCAATACTTAGCAGTAATTATATGCGCAAGCGGATAAGTATTATTGTGCATTACACCCTTCGGCTGACCGGTCGTTCCAGAAGTAAAATAAACCGCCATCGGGTCAAGAGCCTTTACATCCACACGCTCAAAAGAACTGTCAGCCCGCTCAACCTCAGCCGACAAATCAATAAAATCAGTTCCCTCAAGCTGAGGCGGCTTTACTGTAAATACAGTTTTTAGCTCATCACATACACTTTTAACATTTTTCAGCTTGCGGCAAACCTCTTTATCATCAACAGCCACGACAGCCTTTATCCCCGCCGCTTTTATTCTGTATTCAAGATCCTTTTCCGTCAGCATATGAGTTACCGGAACCATTACAGCCCCCAATTTATGCAAAGCAACCGACGTATACCAGTATTCATACCTTCTTTTGAGCACAGTCATAACCCTGTCGCCCTTGGTTATACCATAAGACTTATATACATTTGCAGCCTTGTTGCTGAGTATGCTCATATCCTTAAAAGTGAAAATCCGCTCCTCACCCTCAGTATTACACCATACAACAGCCCTTTTATCCGGCTCTTGCGCAGCTATACGATCCACGACATCATAACCAAAATTGAAATCATCCTTATATTTAATGTCAAAGCCAACCAGCCTGCCCTTATCATCAAATTTTTCGTTACAAAAATCCTTATATATGCTCATAATCTCCTATTCCTCCGAATCTGTTGCCTAAACGCCTGAATCGGTTATATCTGTTTTCCAAAAGCTCATCAACAGAAAGCTTCATAAGCTCTCCAAGCTTACACTTTAGCTCATCTTTTATATTCTCAAAATATTCGTCCTTACCAAGCTTATCCTCAGAAATAAGCCTCTCAGCCACGCCAAAACCCACAGCGTCAGCAGCCGTCAGCTTAAGACTTTCAGCCGCTTCAGGAGCACGCGAAGCATCCTTCCATAAAATACTCGCACACCCTTCCGGCGAAATAACCGAATATATCGAATTTTCAGGCATCCACACCTCATCAGCAACCGCAAGCGCAAGCGCACCACCGCTCCCGCCTTCACCGGTTATCATCGAAATTACAGGCGTCTTTAATACCATCATTTCCATAATATTAGTCGCAATCGCCTGACCCTGGCCGCGCTCCTCAGCGCCAACACCACAAAAAGCCCCCGACGTATCTACAAAACAAACCACCGGTCTGTGGAACTTCTCAGCCTGCTTCATAAGCCTTAACGCTTTTCTGTACCCTTCCGGATTCGGCGCTCCAAAATTTCTGAACGCCCTTTCCTTTGCACTATGCCCCTTTTCACAGGCAATAACCGTTACCGGAATATCGCCGAGCTTCGCTATTCCGGCCACGATTGCAGGATCATCACCGAAAGCCCTGTCGCCGTGCATTTCTATAAAACCATCAAATATGTTTTCAATATAGTCCTTACCCGTCGGCCTTGAATTGCTTCTTGCAATCCTAACCTTATCAAAAGCATTTTTACTGCTCATCGCCTTCACCTCGGTTTCCGCCTTCACAGCATAAATTGCCGCAATGATACTCAAAAATCTTTCCTATAGTATATCTTTGCTCAGATCTGGGCACTATGCGATCAATAAATCCGTGTTCGAGCAAAAATTCAGAGCGTTGAAATCCCTCAGGCAGCTTTTTTCTCGTAGTCTGCTCAATAACCCTTGCGCCGGCAAAACCTACCGTCGCGCCCGGCTCAGCCAGAATTATATCGCCCTCCATGGCAAAGCTTGCAGTAACACCGCCCGTAGTCGGATCCGTCAGCACTGTTATATACAAAAGTCCCTTCTCCGAATGACGTTTTACATTTCCGCTGGTCTTAGCCATCTGCATAAGCGACAAAATGCCCTCCTGCATCCTTGCTCCGCCCGATACCGTAAATCCTATAATCGGCAGCCTCTGTTCAGCCGCATATTCAAAAGTCCTCGTGATTTTTTCACCTACAACAGTCCCCATGCTTCCCATCATGTAATAAGGTTCCATGACGAAGATTGCACACGGATAACCCTCTATCTCAGCAGTTCCGCATACGACAGCCTCATTCTCGCCCGACAGATCATGAGTCGTTTTGAGTTTCTTTTCATATCCGGGAAATCCCATAAAATCCTTGCTCTTCAATTCGCCAAAAAGCTCGTGAAAAGTTCCGGGGTCGGCAATCATATTTATTCTCTGTCTGGAATTCATTCTGAAATGATGTCCGCATTGTGGGCAGCAGTGATTGTTGCCCCATATACTGCTCAGCGGTATATTCTCTTTACAACCGGGACACTCTTTGGCAGGTTCTCCCTCATCACACTGTATTTCCGGATATTTTCGTCCGCCCTTTTCAAGCTCATTCTTTGGTTTATGCAGAAAATTGATAAATCCCATAACGCATCACCTCATTTCACAACAAAATTCAGATCATATTTTCCATTCATAAATTCTTTGCTGTCAACTATATCTATAAGCTGCTCTATATTATCAGGCACACCTTCGATTATAAGCTCACAAAGAGCCGCCTTCATTTTTCTCACAGCCTCCTCGCGGTTGCCCGCATATATTATGAGCTTTCCTATCAGCGAGTCATAATATCCAGTAACCTCAGCGCCTACAACAAGCCCTGTATCAAATCTCACAAAAGGTCCTCCCGGAATGTGCATGAAATTCACCTTCCCAGGACCAACGGCGTTAATTCTGCACTCGATTGAAACGCCGTTCAGATCTATGTCCTCCTGTTTGAAGCTGATTGGCATCCCGGCAGCTATTCTTATCTGCCATTTAACCAAATCAATAGCAGTAAGAGACTCCGTCACAGTATGCTCCACCTGAAGCCTTATATTCATTTCCATAAAATAGAAATTACCCTTTTCGTCAACCAGAAATTCCAGAGTACCTACCCCCGTATAACCCGTACCTTGCATCGCTTTTATGATTTTTTCAATCATCTCACTGCGCTGAACCTGATTTATAGTCGGAGACGGAGATTCTTCCACGATTTTTCGGTTTCTTCTCTGAATCGAGCAATCCCTCTCCCCGAGGCAGACGACATTTCCAAATTCATCGCTCATTATCTGAAATTCCACATGACGAGCCGGATTTATATATTTTTCCATATAAATGCTGTCGTCGCCAAAAGCCGCCTTAGCCTCAGACGCCGCAGCAAGATATGCATCATTCATAGATGACGGGTCTTTTACCAGCCTGATGCCTCGACCGCCGCCGCCCGAGCTTGCCTTGAGCATAACAGGATAACCGATTTTCTCAGCCATTTCAATCGCCTGTTTATCAGACTCAACCCTTCCTGTTCCCGGTATAACAGGCAGTCCCCGCTCCTGCATTATTTCTTTAATCTTTTCCTTATTTCCCAGTTTCCTTACAGTTTCGGGCTGAGGCCCTATAAAAATAAGGTCATTTTTGCTGCAAAGCTCTGCAAAATCGGCATTTTCGGATAAAAATCCATACCCCGGATGAATCGCCTGCGCTCCGGATACCAAAGCCGCGCCTATTATTCTCTCCTGATTGAGGTAACTTTCCGTCGCCTCGGAAGGTCCTATGCAATAGCTTTCATCAGCCATAGCCACATGCAGGCTCTCCGCATCCGCTTCCGAATATATTGCCACAGTCGATATTCCCATTTCCTTGCAGGCTCTTATAACTCTGACAGCAATTTCGCCTCTGTTAGCTACCAATATCTTGGAAAACATAATCTCACCCCTTAGTCAACGAAAAAGAAAACTCCGCTTTTACGCAAAGATCTTCGCCTACATAGCCTTTCCCTTCAGCAAAATAAAACGGATGCTTTGCTCTGGTTATAGTGCATTCAGTTCTGAACACATCCCCCGGTCTTACAGGTTTTCTGAACCTTATATTATTCATTCCTGTAAACATAGGGACAAGCTCCGGATTTTCCTTAATTTTGTCTTTCATAAGCACGCATACGGACTGAGCGAGGATTTCACACAATATCACTCCCGGCACTACAGGATTTCCGGGAAAATGGCCATCTAAAAACCACTCGTCGCCCTTTATCGTAAGCTTACCTGAAGCGACTCCTTCATTTTCTTCAGCCTCATCCAGAAGCAGCATACTGTTTCTGTGAGGAAGTATTTTCATGATATCTTCTCTATTCATTTGAATCTTCCTTTATTCTGAATAACGGGCATCCGAAATCCACTACCTGACCGTTTTCTGCACATACTTCGGTTATAACGCCGTCATGCTCTGACAGAATTTCATTCATCAGTTTCATGGATTCTATGATACATAAGG
>CAVIBE010000100.1:0-7381 GCA_963640885.1 Oscillospiraceae bacterium
CTTCAGAAGCGATTGAAGCCTTCGAGGTATCAGCATACTCTCGGAGTAAGAGATACGGCGGTAAAGCTGGCGAAGCTCTACGGCGCAAATGTGGATAAGGCTGAGAAAGCGGCTCTGCTCCACGATTTCTGCAAAAATATCAGCATAGAAGAGTCTGATAACCTTGTGAAAAAGTATGGAATCGGAGACGAATATCTGGGAAATACGGCTCTTGCTCACAGCAAGACGGCGGCAAAGCTTCTTGAAGATGAATATGGAATAAGCGACAGAGAGATACTCGATGCTATTGATTGTCATACGGTAGGAAAGCCGGGGATGACAAAGCTTGAAAAAATAATTTATGTCTCAGATACGATAGAGCCTGGCAGGGATTTTCCGGGAGTCGATGAACTGAGAAAGCTGGCATTTGAAAATCTCGATGAAGCTTGTCTAAAAATTCTTGACAGATCAATAATGTTTGTTTTGTCGAAAGGAGAGAGAATGGATAATAAAGCGATTGCATGGAAGACAGCCGAAGTTATCTACAGCAAAAAAGGTCAGAACATAACTCTGATAGATATTTCAAAAACTTCAGGATTTGCGGATTATTTTGTAATCACTGACGTTCCGTCAGAAAGACTTATGAAAACAGTATCTGATGAGGTTGAAGAAAAGCTGGCTGAATTGGGAATTTTTTTAAAGCACAGCGAGGGCAAAAACGGTACGGGATGGATATTGCTCGATTTTGGAGACATAATTGTAAATGTATTTTCAAAAGAACAGAGAGACCGATATAACCTTGAAAAGCTTTGGAGCGACGGAGAGATAACCTGTTTTGAGGGTAATAAAGAAGAATAATTTATAATAAGAGAGGTAGAAAGATGGCACATTATGATTTTAAGACCATAGAAGCGAAATGGCAGAAGCGCTGGGAAGAGCAGAACCTTTTCAAAGTGGTCGAAGATGAAAGCAAAGAAAAATATTATGTACTTGAAATGTTTCCTTATCCATCCGGGAAGCTTCACATGGGACATGTAAGAAACTATTCAATCGGCGATGTTGTTGCAAGATACAAGCATATGGCTGGATATAACGTTCTTCATCCTATGGGATATGACAGTTTCGGACTGCCGGCTGAAAATGCTGCAATAAAAAACGGCATCGAGCCTGCAAAATGGACATGGTCAAACATTGCTGAAATGAATGTACAGCTCAGAAGAATGGGTCTGTCTTATGACTGGGACAGAAGCGTGGCAACCTGCCATGAAGAATACTATAAGTGGATGCAGTGGATTTTTATTCAGTTTTATAAAAAAGGACTGGCATATAAAAAGGAAAATCCGGTCAACTGGTGTCCGAGCTGTGCGACCGTACTTGCAAACGAGCAGGTAGTTGACGGCTGCTGCGAAAGATGCGGAAGCGTTGTCGGCAAGAAGAGCCTGTCTCAGTGGTATTTAAAGATTACGGATTATGCTGACAGACTTTTGAAAAATCTCGATATTCTTGAGGGCTGGCCTAACAAAGTAAAGGTTATGCAAAAAAACTGGATTGGAAAATCTGTCGGCGCTGAGGTCGATTTTGACATTGAGGGCTTTGACAAGAAGCTGAAGATATTCACAACAAGACCGGACACTCTTTATGGTGTAACTTATATGGTACTCGCTCCTGAGCATCCTTACGTTAAAGAGCTTGTTCAGGGAACTGAGGCTGAGGCTGCTGTTAAGGAATACCTCGATAAGGTTGAGAAGATGACTGATATTGAGAGAACTTCGACAACTAACGAAAAAACGGGCGTAAATATCGGCAGAGTGGCTGTAAATCCTTTAAATGGCAAAAAAGTGCCAATATTTATTTCGGACTATGTACTCATGGATTACGGCACGGGCGCTATCATGGCTGTACCTGCTCATGACCAGAGAGACTTTGATTTTGCGAAAAAGTTTGATTGCGAAATTATCCCGGTAGTAGATCCTGAAAATGATGAAATTGATATCAATAACCTTGATGCGGCATTTGTTGCTGAAGGTAAGATGATAAATTCCGGCAAATTTGACGGGATGAACAACAAGGAAGCTATTGAAAAGATCATAGCTTATCTTGAAGAGATAGGAATCGGCACGAAATCTATAAATTACAGATTGAGAGACTGGCTGATTTCAAGACAGAGATATTGGGGATGTCCTATTCCTATGGTTTATTGCGAACATTGCGGCTGGGTGCCTGAGAAGGAAGAAAATCTTCCTATAATCCTGCCTACGGATGTTGAATTTACGGGCAAGGGCGAGTCACCTATAGCTACGAGCAAGACTTTTGTCAATACTGTATGCCCTGTATGCGGAAAACCTGCAAAACGTGAAATCGATACGATGGATACGTTCCTCGATTCGTCATGGTATTTCCTCAGATATTGCGATGCAAGAAATAAGGAAGAAGCGTTCAATTACGAAAAGGTTAAATATTGGATGAATGTTGACCAGTATATCGGCGGCGTTGAGCATGCTATTTTGCATCTGCTTTATTCGAGATTTTTCCAGATGGCGTTATATGATATGGGACTTGTTACGACGGAAGAGCCGTTTAAGAACCTTTTAACTCAGGGTATGGTTATAAAAGACGGTAAAAAGATGAGTAAATCCATAGGAAATGTTGTATCACCGGATGAGATTATAGAAAAATACGGAGCTGATACGGCAAGACTGTTTATTCTTTTTGCTGCACCGCCTGAAAGAGAGCTGGATTGGTCTGACGCGGGTGTTGAGGGAAGCTACAGATTCCTCAATCGTGTTTACAGAGTTGTAAATGAGCTCGCTGACAGGGTTAAGGCGGCTTCGGGCGATTATAAGGCTGAATCGGACGCTGATAAATCTCTTATTTATGAGATGAATGCAACGATAAAGAAGGTTACTGAGGATGCCGGCGGAAGATTTAATTTCAATACAGCGATAAGCTCTATCATGGAACTTGTTAATGAGTTGTACAGATATAAGGAAGAGGCTGAGCTGAACGTGCCTCTTATTAAGGCTGTTGTTGAAAATCTTGTAAGGATTCTGTCACCGTTTACACCGCACATTTGTGAGCAAATGTGGGAGATTTTAGGTCATACGGATTCGATTTACAATGAAAAATGGCCGGTATATGATGAAAAAGCTTTAGTAAAGGACGAAATCGAGATTGTTATTCAGATAAACGGACGTGTAAAAGAAAAGCTGAATGTGGCTAATGGAATAACAAAGGAAGAGTTACAGAAGCTTGTTATGGAAAGAGATAATACGAAACAATTGATCGGAGAAAAAACAGTAGTAAAGGTTGTTAGCATTCCTGGCAAGCTGGTGAATATTGTAGTTAAATAACAGGAGGTTAACTTTGCGAAAACAGACAAATTTAGGCACAGTTAAGGTCATACCGTTGGGCGGACTTAATGAAATCGGTAAGAATATGACTGTGTTCGAATATAAAGATGAAATCATTATCGTGGATTGCGGTCTATGCTTCCCTGAGGACGAAATGCTTGGAATTGATATAGTGATTCCGGATTTCACTTATCTTCATAAGAACAGGAATAAAATTAAGGCGATGTTTGTTACTCACGGACATGAGGATCATATTGGGGCAATACCTTACTTTTTGAAGAATTTCGCAGAAGTACCGATATACGGTTCGAGACTGACCCTTGGGCTTATTGAAAATAAGCTCAAGGAGCATGGGTTAAAGGGCAGACTGATGGATGTCACCAACGGAGATATTATAAAGGTAGGCAGCATGAGCGTTGAGGTTATAAGGATGACACATTCTATTCCGGGCTCTGCGGCTTTTGCCATAAAAACTCCGCTGGGATATATTTTGCATACGGGCGATTTTAAAATTGATTATACTCCGCTTGACGGAGATCCTATAAATTTCCAGAGACTTGCTACTTTGGGCGGCGAAGGTGTTATGCTGCTTATGGCGGACAGCACGAATGCCGGAAAGAGGGGCTTTACTGCATCTGAGAGAAATGTAGGAATCACGCTTGACAATATATTTGCCGAAGCTGAATCTCGTATAATAATCGCTACTTTTGCATCTAATGTTTACAGGGTGCAGAGGATAATTGACGCGGCTGTCAAAAATGGCAGGTGTGTAGCGATGTCGGGCAGGAGCATGGTGAATGTGGTTGCGACTGCAACTGAGCTTGGATATATGAAAATACCTAAGGGTGTTTTGGTAGATATAAGCAAGGTGAGAAACCTGGATGATGATAAGGTTGTTATCATAACCACGGGCAGTCAGGGCGAGCCGATGTCGGCGCTGACAAGAATGGCTAATTCGGAGCACAAGATGATACAGGTTAAGAAAGGAGATACGATAATCTTTTCTTCAAATCCTATTCCGGGAAATGAAAAGCCTGTTTCGACTATTATAAACAAGCTTTGTGAAAAAGGCGCGCATGTTATTCATTCGGATGTAGCTGATATTCACGTATCGGGTCATGCCAGCGAGGAGGAGCTGAAGCTCATTCATTCTCTGATAAAGCCTAAGTATTTCATGCCGGTTCATGGTGAGTACAGGCATTTGCTGGCTCATTCAAAAATCGCGGAGGATATGGGTCTTGCTAAGGACCATATTTTCATGATGGAAAACGGAGATATTTTGGAGCTTGGCAAGAAAAAGGCTGTAAAGAGTGACAAGACTGTGCCGAGCGGAAATATTCTGGTTGACGGTCTTGGTGTAGGCGATGTCGGAAATATTGTTTTGCGTGACAGGAAGCTGCTCTCTGAGGGCGGTCTGATTATCGTAGTTGCTGCTATTTCCAAGGAAACTGGTTTTGTATGTACAAGTCCTGAGATAATATCGAGAGGTTTTGTATATGTGAGAGAATCGGAGGATCTTATCGAGGCGGCGCGAAATGCGGTAAAAGAGCGTCTTGAAAAATATAAAAATGAAGGTGTTAAGGACTGGTCGGTTTTGAAGAATGGTGTTAAGGATGAACTTCGCGATTTTATTTACAAACAGACGAAGAGAAATCCTGTTATATTGCCTATATTTATTGAGGTATAGGCTCTGTAACGGACAGCCGATTGACAAATTTGACCGGATAATTAGGATAATTTCATGATAATGGAGGTTTTTATGAACGTTTATGATGAAGCTCATGATCTGGCGAGAGCAATTAAGGCCAGCGAAGAGTATAAAAATTATATGGAAATAAAAAAAGAGGTTTCTGCGATTCCTGAGCTCAATGATATGCTCGTGGATTTTCAGCAGAAGCAATTTCAGATTCAGGCTGCGCAGTTTTCGGGACAGGAAACTGATCAGGATTTGATTCAGCAGTTCCAGGATCTTTATCAGATTATTATGAAGGATCCAAAGGCTATGAGCTATATGCAGGCTGAGATGACTTTTACAAGGGTTATTGCTGATGTTTACAAGATTTTAGAGGATGCGGTAAAAGTTGAATAAGTTGGAAAAATATCTGCCTGAGAGGGTAAAGAGGGCGGCTGCCGGAATTTCGGATTTAAAAGCGGAGGCTGTGCTGATTTCCAAACCGGAAAATGTGGTTTATCTTTCTGATTTTAAATCTTCAAATTGCTTTGTGATTTTGACTGAGAAAGAGAGTTATATAATCACTGATTTTCGCTATATTGAGGCGGCGCGCACAAATAAAGCCGGACTTACTCCGGTGATGATTGACCGCAACTTTACGGTTTTTGATTTCATTAACAAGCTCGGGATAAAAAAATTGGCTTTTGAGGAAGAGGATATAACTTACAGCTTTTTTAAAGAAATGTCGTCGAAATACAAGGGTCAGCTTTGCTCTGCCGGCGGGCTTGTGGAAAAGCTGAGGATTGTAAAGGATGATTATGAAAAGGATCGTTTGAGGGAAGCGGAAAGAATCGGAGATTTGGCTTTTTCGCATATGATTGATTTTATCACTGAGGGCATGACGGAAAAGGAAATTGCTTTTGAGCTTGAATTTTTCATGAGGAAAAACGGAGCACAGGCTTTGTCTTTTGACAGCATAGTTGTTTCGGGCGAGAGAACGAGTCTTCCTCACGGCGAGCCTTCTGATAAAAAGGTTGCTTTTGGCGAGCTGATTACGATGGACTTTGGCTGTAAGGTGAACGGATATTGCTCGGATATGACCAGGACTATAGCTCTGGGCGAGCTTCCTGCTGAACAGATAAAGATATATGAAATTGTAAAGCAGGCGCAAAGGACTGCTTTGGAGGCGGTTTCTGCGGGAAAAAATGCCTCAGACATTGACAGAATAGCACGTGATATTATAGAATATTATGGATATGGCGAATATTTCGGTCATGGTCTTGGTCATGGAGTGGGGCTTGAAATTCACGAAGCGCCTACTTTAAGTCCTAAGGGAGAGGTTTTACTGAAACCGGGAATGGCAGTTACTGTTGAGCCGGGGATCTATCTGCCCGGAAAGTTCGGGGTAAGAATTGAGGATCTGGCTCTGGTTGAGGAAACCGGTTATGAGGTTCTTTCTTTTTCAAATAAAGACTTAATAATTATTTAACGGAGGAAAATATAATGGTATATGCAAGCGATTTTAGAAAAGGTATCACTTTTGAAATTAATGGTGAACCTCATGTAGTTATTGATTTCCAGCACGTAAAGCCGGGCAAGGGTGCAGCTTTCGTAAGAACAAAGTATAAGAACATTCTTACGGGCGCAACAAGAGAAGAAGCTTTCAATCCGGATGATAAGTTCCCTAAAGCTCACATCGAAACAAAGCAGATGCAGTATTTATATAATGATGGTGAACTTTATTATTTCATGGATCAGGAAACTTATGATCAGATTCCTCTTGCTGCTGATACAGTAGAAGACGCAATCAAATATCTGAGAGAAAATGATGTTGCTACAATCAAATTCTATAAGGGAAATGCGTTCCTCGTAGAAGCTCCTAACTTTGTTGACCTCAAGGTAATTGAGACTGAGCCTGGCGTAAAGGGTGATACTGCTACTAACGTAACAAAGGCTGCTACGGTTGAGACTGGTGCGGTTATTCATGTTCCAATCTTTATCGAAGAGGGCGAAGTGGTTCAGATTGATACAAGAACTGGTGAATATCTTGGAAGATCCAAGAAGTAAGGACTGATAAAATGATTGAAACTAAGCGTCTGGAGAGAATAAATGAGCTTGCTGCGATTGCGAAGCAAAGGCCGCTCACAAAAGAGGAAATCGACGAAAGGGAAGTTTTGCGAAAGGAGTATCTGGCTGCGTTCAGAGCGAATTTCAAGAAGCAGCTTGATAATATCGAAATCGTTGATGATCCGGATGCCGGCAAAAAAAAATAACATAATGCGCGGAACGACCTGTGTCGTTCCGCTTTTTATGCGCATTTTTCAACGATTTGCCGTAGGGAACGGTTCGTATGTCAAGACTACACATGGTATACAAGTGC
>CAVIBE010000101.1:0-1170 GCA_963640885.1 Oscillospiraceae bacterium
GATATAGGGTATATAACTGATAAGGGAAAAATTAGGGAGAATAATGAAGACAGCTGTCTGGCGGATGGAAACAGCAGGATTTTTATCGTAGCGGACGGCGTCGGGGGGCAAAACGCAGGAGAGATTGCCAGCGGAATTGCTATTGAAGAGATTTCGGGATATCTCAAAGCAAATTTGAGTGAAAAAAGAAGTAGCGAAAAGCATATTTTTCGTTGCATAAACGAAGGCATGAAAAGAGCCAATGATAAAATTATATCAAAGTCTCTTGAAGACGAGTCTTTTTCTAAGATGGCAACCACTGCGGTGGTACTCGTGATAAGAAAAGGCGTGGCTTATATTTCAAATATAGGAGACAGCAGAGCCTATCTGCTGCGGGATGGTCGGCTTAAAAAGCTCACTGAAGATCACACTATGGCAAATAAATTGGTTAGGGAAGGGAAACTTACCGAGGAAGAGGTTGAGTTTCTTGCACAAAAACAGTTGGTGCTGAATATGTTCAGCACTATAACCCGGGCTTTAGGTGATGTAAGCGGTGTTGAAGCTGACAATTTTACGGTAAAGATAGAAGCAGATGACCAATTTATTCTTTGCACCGACGGGCTTTACGGGGAAGTCGAAAATGAAAAAATTGCGGAAATAGTTCTCGATGCCGATACCTCTCAGGATGCCTGCGGCAGACTGTCGGAGGCTGCGAATATGAACGGCGGCAGAGATAATATCACAGCTATTATTATAAAGATCGGGGTAGATGACTATGAATAAACTATTGGGCGGAAGATATGAAATTTTGGAAAAAATAGGCGAAGGCGGAATGGCTGTGGTATACAAAGCAAAATGCAGCCTGCTTAATCGCTATGTAGCTATAAAAGTTCTTAAACCGGAATTTTTGGATGACAAGAAATTTATTGAAAACTTCAGGCATGAGTCGCAGGCGGCGGCAAGCCTGAATCATCCTAACATAGTCAGTATATACGATGTAGGAACAGAGGGTCATAATATTCACTATATAGTTATGGAATATGTTGAGGGTGAGACACTCAGCTCCATAATCGAGCGTGAAGGGATTCTTTCTGATGATGAGGCAGTCAACTTTTCAAAGCAGATTGCGTCGGCGCTTTCGTGTGCGCATAAAAATAATATAATACATAGAGACGTTAAACCACATAATAT
>CAVIBE010000101.1:1180-2915 GCA_963640885.1 Oscillospiraceae bacterium
AGCCAGAGCAGTGACTAATACAACTCTTGTGGCAAGCGATGCGATAATGGGTTCTGTGCATTATTTCTCGCCTGAGCAGGCAAGAGGCGGTTATGTAGATGGAAAATCTGATCTCTACTCTTTGGGTATAATGATGTATGAGATGGTGACGGGGCGAGTGCCTTTTGACGGAGATAATCCTGTTTCAGTAGCTATGATGCACATAAACAAGGAGATTGTACCACCGTCTCACTATAATCCGAACCTCTCTCCGGGACTTGAAAAAGTAATTCTCAAAGCGACACAGAAATATCAGGCAAATCGTTATGCTGACGCTGATGAAATGCTTGCAGCGCTTGAGTCGGTCGAGACTTCAAACAGCATGATATATATGGCAGGAATGTCGCATCATGAAGAACCGGAGGAAGAAGATGAACCGGAAGTTGAAGAAACCGGTCGCCGTTCCGATACGATTGTGATGAAGAAAGGCCTTGCGCCGGAGGATTACGAGCCGTTTTTAAGAGGACGAAGAGCTGAACCTGAGGATTATGATGAGGACGAGGATGAAGGCTCATATGACGGATATGATAATCAGCCAATGACAAAAAAACAGCAAAAACTTGATAAAAAAGCTATGAAAGCTCAGAAAAAGCGAAGAAAAAAGAAGAAAATAACCGCTCCGAGAGTTTTGGGAGTAATAATGGGAATAATACTTGCCGTTCTTGCGAGCATAGGCATACTCTGGGTTAAGGATTATGTTTCGCTTGCGGAAGTGGAAGTTCCTGATATCCTGGGAATGAATTATGCTGAAGCTCAGCAGCTGCTTGAAAGTCAGGGGCTGCAAATGGAAGTAGAGGACAAGGTTTACAGTACCGAGTATGACGTGGATCAGGTCTGTGAGCAGACGCCTAAAGGCGGCGATACTGTTAAGGAAGGATACAAGATAAGGGTAAGCGTCAGCAAGGGCCAGACTACTACCGGAGTGCCGTCGCTGCTGGACATGACGGTTGACGAGGCAAAGGCATTGATAGAATCTTATGGATATCAGGTCGGAACAATAGAATCTGCAGACGATGCTTCGGCTGAGGGAACAGTAATATCGCAGTCGCCTGAATATGGAGTTAATGCACCAACCGGTACGCTTATAAATCTGGTTATAAGTAATGGAAAAGGCAAGGAAGAAATAACGATGATAAATCTCATCGGAGCAGACCTTGATACAGCCAGAGGAATGCTCAAGAGCGCTAATCTTGTGCTTAACAACGTAGAATATGAGTACAATGATCAATATGGCTCGGGAGTTGTCTGTGGACAGAACGTTAAAATGGGCGATTCTGTTATGACAGGAAGCAAGATAAATATCGTTGTAAGTAAGGGCAAAGATCCGAACAGTTCTTCCGGTGGTGATGTAAATACAGTGCCTCTGGTTTTAGATTACACTATGTCGCAAAACGATGTATTTGAAATTAAAATAAATATGGTACAGGACGGAACAGTGTCACTGGTACACGATCAGGTACATTACAAGTCAAATAACGGTGAGACCATAAACATAAAGGGAAGCGGAAAAGCAAAACTTCTCATATATTATGATGGAGAACTGGTAAATGAAGGAACAATTGATTTTGGCACAGGAGAATTCTCTTTTTAGAGGAACAATAGTAAAAGGTATCGGAGGGTTCTACTACGTAGAAGCCTCCGGTTGCATATATGAGTGTAAAGCAAAAGGTCAGTTCAGAAAAAATCGCATGACGCC
>CAVIBE010000102.1:0-1958 GCA_963640885.1 Oscillospiraceae bacterium
CTATAATACGAAGCCTGGGCAAACCGCTTTTAGCCATGGGCGCTATGGTTTTTGGCGGTATTATGAATATCTTTCTTGACTGGCTTTTTGTAATGAAATTTAACATGGGAGTTGTAGGCGCAGCTATCGCTACTATAGCGGGCGAAGCCGCCGCCGCACTGATTCTTATAGTTTTTTTCATAAAGAAAAAGAATCGTATTCCGCTTGCGTACTTTAAGCTGAAATTAGCTGCCGTAAAAGACATAATAAGGATAGGAGTATCGCCGTTCGGACTTTCAATACTTCCTGCTGTTTCTATCCTGCTCATAAACCTTCAGGCGGTTCGGCTCGGAGGAGACACTGCGGTTGCCGCATATGCGGTTATTTCTTACGTTTTGTCCATAATTCAGCTCGTAATCCAGGGCATTAGCGAAGGCTCGCAGCCTTTACTGAGCTATAATTTTGGAGCAGGAAACCGGGCTCTCGTATCAAAAACGGCGAGACTTACTTTTTCAATTAATATAAGCATGGGAATCCTTGGAGCGGCGCTTCTCATAATATTCAGCAAAAATATAGCTGTACTTTATAATACAGGTGTTGAAACAACACAAATACTGCTCAGTGCGATTCCGTTCTTTGCGGCAGCGATGCCTTTGTACGGATTTTCACGCACCTCGGCAGATTATCTTTATGCCATAAACAGACCTTATGCCGCTTCGACTATGGTATATTCAGAAGGCTTGCTTCTTATGCCGGTACTTCTTATGCTTCTGCCTGTATTTTTCAAGCTTAATGGCGTATGGTACGCGTCGGTAACTACCCAGATTATCCTGCTTGTTTTGGGGATTCTGCTCCTCACAGGGCGGCTGAATATACGCAAAAAACAATAAGATAATTGCCCTCGCGCGAGTATTGATGCGCCCGATAAAAAATCACTGATTTTTATTAATATCATAATAAATTTTTATTTGCCATTTAAGGCAGTTTAGTTATACATTAGTAATTGGAATTACACACATGACTATCACATGAATGTCATGAGAAACACGAATGTTTCAAGAGGGGGCTGAATCGCAAAATGCTTAAAAATAAATGTACTGCTTTTCTTAAGGTTGCCGAAACCGGAAATATAACAAAAAGTGCTGAGGAGCTCGGCTATACTCAGCCTGGGATGAGCCATATAATAACAAATCTTGAAGAAGAACTCGGTGTTCGTCTTTTTTATCGCAGAAAAACAGGTGTAACCTTGACTACGACCGGCGAAATGCTTCTCCCCTATTTTCAATCTATACTCAAAGAAATAGATAAGCTTGAGGATAAGGTTCGGGAGATAGAAAAAACTGATGCAGGCATTATAAAAGTTGCTTCAATTACAACCATAACTGCTAATTATATGCCTCAGATAATAACCAAATTTAAAGAGCAATATCCTAATGTATATTTTGATATTGTAGATTGTACGGAAGACGAAGTCGAAGAGTGTATCAGCTCTGGCAGAGCGGAGCTCGGTTTTCTTCCAAGGCTTGATACCAACAGGTTTGAGGGCTTTGAGTGGATAACAGATGAGGTTGTAGCGGTATCTGCCAAATCAATGCCTATCGCTGACAAGGACACGCTGTCTCCGGAAGACTTCGTGGGACAAAATCTGCTTTTGGTTGATAAGACGGATGATAATATCAAGAATTTCTTTGCAAAAAGTCTTGATGAGATTGTACCTAATTACAATATACTCAGAAGCACATACGCGCTTATGAAGATGATTCAGGCCGGTCTTGGTATAGGTATAGTTTCGACATCTATAGCTAACACTCACGCGGATGAATTTAATATTTACAAGCTAAGCAAGGATTCAGCTCGAACCATATATGGGATATATAAATCGAAAGACAATCTTTCTCCCAGCGCTATCCGATTCATAAACTTTATCAAAGATGTTTCGATTTGATCAATTGACAACCACAACCCCTTTTGTCTGGAGC
>CAVIBE010000102.1:1968-13600 GCA_963640885.1 Oscillospiraceae bacterium
GATTTTGTATAAAAAAAGAAACTGCCCGTTGGCAGCTCTTTTTACTTTTTGCTATTATTTTGCAAATGAGGGAACTGTTATTTTATATTGGGGGAAAATAACAGTTCTTGAATCCGGAAATGTCCGAATCCGGTTCAGATCAAGCCATATGGCATCATGAAAATCTGTCGTCCTATTTCAGTGCCATATAACGCGATTCTGAAAGGTTTCAGCCTCGCTACAATTAGATTATATGAGTGTTCATCAAAAATGTAAAATAAGCAGTTTTTTTAATATTCAATCATTTATTTTATGTCTGCGGGGTGCTCGGTTATGCGCAGCGGCACGTATGAACCGTTCCCTACGGAATTCCATATATTGGGTTCGACACGTGCGGCGTTTGCACGGAACGGTTATGAACCGTTCCCTACGGTGAAACGTTGAAAAATACACGTTTATCGTGGAAGGCGAACCCGCAAGATAGGCGGAGGCGGCACAGGTCAGTTCAAATTAAAAGAGACCATCTTGCGACGGCCCCTTTTAAATGAAAAACCCACCATGAGTTGGAAATTTCGTTTTTGTATGTTTCGCACCGGGTTTAGAAATATCCGGCTACACCAACAACTACAACGCCTATTGTAACAATCGGCAGCACTATCATATACCAATATCTGAGGAAGGTCGGTACACGGAAATATTTTGCGCCAACAGCCGAATGTTCCATATATCTGTCCCAGAACTTGGTTGATGCATAAATCGAAATCAGAATTGCACCGATAGGCAGAGTAATGAGCATTGCGAAGAAGTCCATGAATGTAAACAGATCCATTCCCAAAGGTCTTACGTTAGCCCAAACTGTAGTATAGAGTATTGCCGGGATTGACAATATCATCATTATCAGCACTTCCAGGAACAAGCCTTTCTTTCTTGACAATCCGAGAGCTTCTCCTAAAGCCGATGCTGAACCTTCTACCAGACCTAACAAAGTTGACCAGCCTGCGCAGAAAACCAGAACGAAGAATGCAGTACCCCAGATTATACCACCCGGCATATCATAGAATACATATGGAAGCGTCTGGAATATCAAGCCTGCGCCTGATGCGATGTCCATTCCATAAGTAAACAGCGAAGTGAAAATTGCAAGTCCTGCAAGAATAGCTACTACTATGTTAGACAAAACGATAACCGATCCTGAGAAAGGAATATCTGTATTTTCTCTGTCCAGATATGAACCGAACGAGAAGAGTGTAGCTATACCTACTCCTGCCATGAAGAAGCAATTGTTAAGCGCTGACATTACAACTGATGTGCTGATCTTTGACATATCAGGTGTGAACAACCATTTTACACCTTCCATACCGCCAGGAAGCATAAGACCTCTTACAGCAAGTATCAAAAGGAAAAGGAACAGTGCCGGGATAAGAATCTTGTTCATTCTTTCAAGTCCCTTCTGAACACCGTTTGCCAATACAAATGTAGTTAAAGCATATAAAATGAGTACAGTAATAAATTTATATGGCATATTTGTCTGTAAATTAAGATAATATGCAGATGTTTCTTCTATGGTAGCTCCTTTAAGGTAACATGACGCAAATCTGTAAATATAAAACATTACGTCTGATACGATTGTTATATAATAAGCAACCATTACAGTTCCTGTTGCAAGTCCCATCCAGCCGATGAGAACCCAAGGCGAACCTTTGCCTGCCAACTGCCTCATACCTACAATAGCGGTACACTGAGTATATCTGCCCAAAGTAAGCTCAGCCCAGCACAGTGGAACAGCAACTAATACTGTTAAAATAATGAATAATAAAAGAAAAATTCCGCCGCCGTTCATTCCGATCATATATGGGAACTTCCATATAGCACCGAGACCTACGGCATAGCCTATAGAAGTAACGATAAACCCGAACGCACTTCCCCAGCCTTCCTTTTCCATGGTCTGATCTGACATTTCATTGTCCTCCTCTTGTAAATTTCCATGATTCAATAATTAAATGATTAAATCATTAAATGTTTTTATGTATACCTCTTAATCTTAATGAATTCCGGAATCATAAATAAAATGTATACCTTGGTTACAGTATACTTATAACCGCGAAAAAAATAAAATAACTACTTCTTTGAATATCCAAAAATTTATTTTATGACAGTTTAACAGACATAAAATGAAATTATCTCATATATCATAAAAACCAAAACGATTCAGCTCTTATAAACATACGCCGCCGGGCGGGCCTCATAAAAATACCCCGAAACTATCGGGGTAAAATTATCTGTTTATTTTCTTTTGATTCTTTATACAGCACGAATTTTCTGCCTATCGCCTGCACAAATTCCGCGCCGGTAGCCTCTGCAACTTCATTTGCAGCCTCTTTAGGGTCGAGCATACAGGATTCCTGAAGCTTGACCTTTACAAGCTCCCTGGCCTCATATCCCGTCTCCATTTCCTTTATAACATTTGCCGTAATCCCCTGTTTGCCGATATATACAGTAGGGTCAATTTTTTGTGCCAATCCTTTTAAAAAACTTCTCTGTTTGCTTGTTATCATATTTTTCCTTTCATCGCGATTTAACTTTACTTGCTTTTTATCATATTTTCAAGAATCTCAGCCGCGCATTTTACACACTCGATACAAATGAGATTTTTGCCCTTTGCCGCTTCAATCTGTTCCGGATACGCCGCCGCTTTCATGTCCCTCTCTTTTTTCAGAAGATCCCTGCACATAAGACTTTCCATCCTGCTCTTAAATTCCTCGCCGGCCTCTTTGAGCTTTGCATATGTATCCAGCTTGGTAGCGCCATTTGACAGCTTTCCATCACTGTTAGCGAGCCCGATAGTCATAAACATTCCGGTCACAGCTCCGCACTCATCCTTGTAGCCGCCCATGCCTAAACCAAAGCCCTCCGATAACTTAAATGCAGTCACCTCGTCCAATCCGTATAAATCACAAAAAGCACTTAAAACCGCCTGCGAACAGTTATAACCATTCAAAAATTTTTCCTCAGCCAAATTTACTCTGTTAATCATACCGCACCTCCAAGTATCAATAACACATTTAGCTACGCCATATGTAAAAATCCCGACGCAGCGCCCAACACCTTTGCTTTATATTATTATACCTTTTTCTTTTAATAAGCTAATTATATTTTTGTGAATTTTATCACCTTGAAGCATTTTTCCGTCTTTGCCGCAGCAGTCAAGCAGCACAATTTCCTCAGATTCCTCGCACATTATATTATACTGCTCGTTTACCTTGTATTGAAGCGAAATATCTTTTTCGTGTATGTCGTCTTTTCCGCCAAGATAATCCCTTTCGTCGCCCTTGCGCTCCCTGCCGAGCTGATGCCTTACAAAAGACATCGGTACGCCTAAAAATATTGAAACATCCGGCTTCGGAATGTTGAATACCTTAAATTCAAGATTGAAAATCCACCGTCTGAGCTTTTTTTGCTTCCTTTTGTTTACAATCTTAGCGCATTGATATGCAGCATTTGAAAAAGTATAACGATCAAGCAAAACAATGTCATATTCATTGAGCCACTGCCTGAGACGCGAGGATAATTCCTTCCTGTCTCCGGCAAATACAAAGGCCGCAAAATAAGGGTCGACCTCCTCCGCGCGCCCGAACTCGCCTTTCAGAAAAGAATTGACCATATTGCCGTAAAATCCCTCGCCCGACGGAAAATGAAAAGTCTTTACTTTGAGCCCCCGCTTAGTCAGGTACTCCGTCAGCCGCTTCGTCTGCGTAGATTTTCCCGAGCCGTCCATACCCTCAAGAACTATAAATTTACCCATGATCTACCTCTCTAAATATAAACTATTCCGGCATTCAGCTCGCCATCATCAGTTATCTCAACAACAGCATATGACGGGCTGTCATAACCATAAGGCAGGCTCAGACTTCCCGGATTCAAAAGAATAGTATTGCCCTCTTCAAGATAAAGAGCCTGATGAGTATGTCCGAAAAAAACAGCTTCACATTCAAGCTCGTCAGCCCGATACAAAAGCGTCGTCAAACCCTGTTTTACACGTTCCCTGTGACCATGTACAAGCAGAATCCGTCCAAACTCAGTTTTCAGAACCTTGTAATTTCTTTCAGAAAAATCTCCGTCCATATTTCCTTTCACAGCAATAACCCAGGCTCCGGTCATCCTCTTGAAACGCTCCGCATCCGAATACAAATCGCCCAGATGTATCACGCCGTCAAAATTTCCGACCTTATCATATATTTCCACCGCCTTGTCTATATTGCCATGAGTATCACTTATAACTAAAAATTTCATAAACCACCAATTATGTACGATACCGCTAAACAGGCGCACCCGTAAGTGCGCCTATTCATATTGCCTGCTTTTGATTAAATTCTTGTAACCTTTATTCCCTGAGGTGTATCCTCCAGAATTATTCCCTGAGCTTTCAGCATATCTCTGATTTCGTCCGCTCTCTTGAAGTCCTTAGCCTTTCTTGCAGCCTGACGTTCATCAATAAGTTTTTGGATTTCTTCGTCAACTCCGCTCTCGTCAGCGTCACCATCCTGAAGCAGTCCCAAAACATCGGTCAGCTCAGTTAAAAGAGCAAGAGATTTTTCAGCAAATTCCTTTGAAGCGCCTTCCTTAACATCGGTATTTATATCTTTTATAAGCTCAAAGACCGCACTCACAGCATCAGCCGTATTGAGATCGTCCTCCATAGCCGCTACAAACTTTTCCCTGTATTTTTCAAGAGCTTCATATTTTGCTTTTTCCTCATCAGTCATAGCGCCTGAGCCTGTTCCGATGAGATGCTTGAGATTATTTTTCGCATTTCTCATTCTCGCAAGCCCGTTTTTAGCCTGATCCATGAGATCACGACTGAAATTAATCGGACTTCTGTAATGACCTGAAAGCAGGAAAAATCTCATAACCTCGCCCTCATAATCCTTGAGTATATCTCTTACAGTAAAGAAATTGCCCTTTGACTTAGACATTTTTTCGTTGTCGATGGTTATATAACCATTGTGCATCCAGTAATTTGCAAACTGCTTGCCGGTAGCCGCCTCAGTCTGAGCGATTTCATTCTCGTGATGAGGAAACGTGAGGTCCTGACCGCCTGCATGAATATCAATCGTATCGCCAAGATATTTGGTCGACATTACAGAACATTCTATATGCCATCCCGGTCTGCCTTTTCCCCATGGAGAATCCCACGCAAGACCTTCGCCCTCTTTCTGAGCTTTCCAAAGAGCAAAGTCGAGAGGATCTTTTTTCTTTTCGCCTATTTCGATTCTTGCGCCAAGCTCCAAATCCTCAATGTTCTGTTTTGAAAGCTTGCCATAATCCTTGAACATTCTTGTGCTGTAATATACATCACGGTCCGACTCATAAGCATATCCTTTATCAATAAGCTTCTGAACAAAGGCAATAATCTCATTCATGTTTTCCGTTACTCTCGGATGAACAGTCGCCTTTTTAACATTTAAAGCCTGCGCATCCTTAAAGTATTCGGCAATATATTTTTCGCCCACTTCCAAAGGAGTTATTCCCTCTTCGTTGGCTCTTTTTAAAATTTTGTCGTCTACATCAGTAAAATTCTGAACAAATTTTACGTTATTCCCTCTGTATTCGAGATATCTTCTCAAAGTATCAAATACAACAAAGGGTCTGGCATTACCAATATGAAAATAGTTATATACGGTAGGACCGCATACGTAAATCTTTATTTCCTTATCGTCAATAGGAACAAATTCCTGCTTTGTTCTGGTTAATGTATTATAAATCTTCATCTGTTTTTCCTCCGATAGCACAGTCCTCACAATGACCGCCACTCTTCTTTGCGTCGCAAGACCACCCGTCCATTTCACAGACCGAGCCTGCGCCGTCTTCACTCTCGTCAAATCCGGCTTTCGTCATATTCGCAAGCCTTTTTTCAAGAAATATTATGCGATTTCTAAGGCACTCAAGTTCTGTTGAAATAGGGTCAGGCAAATCGACCTGATTGAGCTCGTCAGCTCTCTGGTTAGGTCTTTTGACGATTTTACCCGGTATACCTACAACAGTACACCCTTCCGGCACTTCGTGTAAAACCACTGAACCTGCTCCGATCTTGGAATTGTCGCCTACTTTGAACGGTCCCAAAACCTTTGCGCCGGTAGCTACCACTACACCGTTGCCTATTGTAGGATGTCTCTTTCCTACGTCTTTTCCGGTTCCGCCCAGAGTTACTCCCTGATATATAGTACAATCATCTCCGACTTCCGTAGTTTCGCCTATTACTACCGCCATGCCGTGGTCGATAAAACATCTTTTTCCTATCTGCGCTCCCGGGTGAATCTCAATACCCGTTATATGGCGGGTAAGCTGAGACGACCATCGCGCCAGAAATTTCAAGTTATGCCTATAGAGGAAATGCTCCCATCGGTGAAGAATTAACGCATAGACTCCCGGATAGCAAATCAGAACTTCCAATCTCGTTCTTGCCGCCGGGTCTCTGACCAGTGCCGCATCTATATCCTCTTTTATACTTTTAATAATGCCCATAAATATCCTCCTGTTTCTACAGGGCTTTATCTGCCCATAAGTTTCACGGGTTCAGGATATTCTACTCCAAAAGTCTCTACAGTTACTTTTTTCATTTTCTGGTCTTCCAAAGGTTTATCTCTGTAATTTTTTTCTACTGCCACTATTTCATCAGCAGTTTCCAGCCCCTCGATTACTTTTCCGAAAGCCGCATACTGTCCGTCAAGATGAGGTGCTGCATTGACCATGATAAAGAACTGTGAGCCTGCGCTATCAAAAACCGCAGTTCTCGCCATAGAGAGAATCCCTCTTTCGTGTTTTATATCATTAGTATATCCGTTTGCTGCAAATTCACCTCTAATACAGTATCCGGGACCGCCTGTGCCCGTTCCCGTAGGATCACCTCCCTGAATCATAAATCCGGGGATAACCCTGTGGAAAATAACTCCGTCATAGAAGCCTTTTTGTACCAGATTTATAAAATTATTTACCGAAATAGGCGCTCTGTCAGGATAAAGCTCCGCTTTCATGACTTTGCCATTTTCCATTTCGATAGTTACTATAGGATTGCTCATTTGAAAACCTCCCATTATACATTAGTTTATGCACCTGATATTTGTCAGGTCGTACAAAATTTTTCTGTTTTTAATACGCGATTTTAATACGCGATTTTAATGCTTGCCTTATTCTTTGTGGCCTAATCTTACAAGCTCGTCTCTTATGAACTTAACTGCGGCTGCTACAGCATCCTCGCTCTTCATTTCTGAAGTCTCAGCTTCTTTTCTGAGCTTATATTCAACAACATTTTCTCCTGCTTTCTTGCCTACTGTAATTCTTACAGGAAAACCGATTAAATCCGCATCCTTGAATTTAACTCCGGCTCTTTCCTCTCTGTCATCGATGAGAACCTCGATTCCCTCTCTTTCCAGAGCGTCGTGAATATCCATGCCGAGCTTCATCTGAGCTTCATCATTTATATTTACAACAGTTACTACCACATGATAAGGAGCAAGTGAAACCGGCCAGATTATACCGTTTTCGTCGTGGAACTGCTCAATTACAGCTGCCGGAGTTCTTGTGATTCCTATGCCGTAACATCCCATTTCCATCGGCTGATCCTGCATGTTTTCGTCTCTATAATAAGCCTTCATTGATTCACTGTATTTTGTGCCGAGTTTGAAAATCTGACCTACCTCAATACCTCTTGCGAGCTTAACCTTGCCACCACACTTAGGACAGGTATAACCCTCTTTTACGAGTTTGATATCGCAAACTATATCAGCAGTATAATCTCTGCCATAGTTGAGGTTAAGCGTATGATATCCTTCTTTATTTGCGCCTGCGCATAAGTTTTTCATCTTTGTAACTTCGCTGTCGACAATAACAGTGCAGTTTTTCAAGCCAACAGGACCCGTAAATCCGGCAACTCCGCCCATAATTTCCTCAATTTCACTTTCTTCAGCAAACTCGAGAGCAAATTCAGGAACACCAATCGCATTTATGAGCTTTATCTCATTGAGCTCTCTGTCGCCTCTTACGAATGCAACATAAAAGTTTCCTTCAGCTTTATACATCAGCGCTTTCAAAGTCTTTGTCGCAGGTAAGTTCAGATATGTAGCAACATCCTCTATAGTCTTACACTCAGGAGTCAGCTCATCAATCGGCTGGAGCATTTCTTCTGTTTGTTCAGGATCGTCTACGCACTCAAATCTTTCTGTCGTAGCCGCAATATCACAATCTTCGCAATATCCGATTTCACTTTCGCCAACAGATGAAAGCGCGCAAAATTCATGAGACGCACTTCCGCCGATAGCGCCGTTATCAGCTTCTACAGGTCTGAATTTAAGGTCGCATCTTGTAAATACTCTGGCATAAGCATCATACATCTGGTCGTAACTCTTCTGAAGACCTTCCTTATCTCTGTCAAAAGTATATGCGTCCTTCATGATAAACTCTCTGCCTCTCATGAGTCCGAATCTCGGTCTTCTCTCATCTCTGTACTTTGTCTGTATCTGATAAAGATTTAATGGCAGCTGTCTGTGAGAGCTTACTTCGTCTCTTACGATAGCAGTAAATACTTCTTCATGAGTAGGTCCAAGACAGAAATCTCTACCGGCTCTGTCCTGTAAGCGGAAAAGTTCCGGACCGTATTTATACCATCTTCCGGATTCTTCCCAAAGTTCTGCCGGATGAAGTGCCGAACACAGAATTTCCTGCGCCCCTTTGGCATTCATTTCTTCTCTTACTATATTTTCCATCTTAGCTATAACTCTTGTTCCAAAAGGCATGAAGTTATATATACCTGATGCTAATTTTTTCATCATTCCTGCTCTGAGCATGAGGCTATGGCTGGCGATATCAGCTTCTGCCGGAGCTTCTCTCAACGTATGGATGTGCATTTTTGACATTTTCATGGCGAATTTTCTCCTTTATTTCTATCTTTGTTAATCCCGATAGGGTAATTTTATTTCTAACCGTTCATCTCAACGGCAGCTATAGCCTGAGCGGAAATTCCTTCCCCCCGGCCTTCAAATCCCATTTTTTCTGTTGTTGTTGCTTTTATATTCACCCTTGCGGGACTCAGCGCCAGAGCTTCAGCAATGTTTACCTTCATAAGCTCTGAATGCGGAGATATTCTCGGAGCCTGAGCTACTATAACAGCATCTACATTAACAGGTCTGAATCCGTTTTTCTCCATGATTTTTCTTACTTCGATAAGCAGTTTTATGCTGGAAACATCTTTATACTTTGCATCACTGTCCGGGAAGTGTATTCCTATATCACCCAGACCGCAGGCGCCAAGAAGCGAATCCATAACAGCGTGAACCAGAACATCCCCGTCAGAATGAGCCTCCAGACCCATTTCATAAGGAATATCCACGCCGCCCAGAACAAGCTTTCGCCCCGATATTAATCTATGTGCATCATATCCGATTCCAACAAACATTTTATCTGTTCCTTACTTTTGTTTTTTTATCAAAACAGCTTCTGCGATAATCAAATCTTCAGAAGTAGTAACTTTTATATTATCATATGTATCCTCAACAATAAATACTTTTTTGCCTTGTTTTTCTGCAAAAACAGCTTCATCCGTGCCCGCGAAGCCCTCCGACAGAGATTTTTTAATACAGTTTCGTATTTCGCCTGTAATAAATCCCTGAGGCGTATGTATCGCATACAAACGGCTGCGGTCAGGAGTCTCAACACAGATTCCGTTTTCAACCACTTTGATCGTGTCTTTAACAGGCACACCTGCGGCGCAAAACCCGTGTTCATAAGCCGCCTCTATACAGCGATTGACAATCTCGCTTTCAACAAGAGGTCTTGCTGCGTCATGCACGAGCACCAAACTGTCTGAATCAAGAAGCTCCAACCCGTTTAAAACCGAATCATATCTTTCTTTGCCTCCGGAAATAATCGCCTCAAGCTTAGGATGCTCTTCTTTTTTGAGCACCTCAGCCTTGCAAAAATCCGCCTCGTCTTCTCTGACAGCAACGATTATCTTGTCCACATATTCGTTTTTCTCAAAAGCTTCAAACGTTCTCTCTAAAATCGTTTTGCCGAGAAGCTTTATGTATACTTTATTTACATTGCCAAAATTCATTCGTTTCCCGCTCCCGGCTGCGGGAATTACAACATTTACAATCTTTCCTTTATACATTTCAACATTATATTATATGCTCATGAGAGAGCAATTCAACTCCGCTGCCTCCAAAAGCTTTATTTTTTAGGTTTTGCATTAGGTTTTGCAAAAATCATTCTGCCGGACGCTGTCTGAAGAATAGTCGTCACCTCCGCATCAACAGTCTTTCCTATCAAATTCCTGCCGCCTTCAACAACAATCATAGTTCCGTCATCCATATATGCAACACCCTGATTGTTTTCTCTGCCCTCTTTTACTATATGCAAACTCATTATGTCGCCCGGTATAACCACCGGTTTGAGAGCTTTTACTACATCATTTATATTCAAAACAGGAATTTCCTGGATGTCAGCAACCTGAATCAGGTTGAAATCGTTTGTAATTACCTTGCCGCCCAGCTTTTGCGCCAGCTTGAGAAGTTTTACGTCTACCTCATCCGTGCCGCCCCAGTCCTTATCGGTATAAGTGTTATATATTTCGATTCCGTGATATGCCTGAATATCTTTTAATATCTGAAGACCTCTTCTGCCCCTTGCTTTTTTAAGAGTATCAGCCGAATCCGAAAGATGCCTGAGCTCAGTCAATACAAACTCAGGAATTATTATATTGCCCTCAATAAAACCGGTCTTCATAACATCCAGTATTCTGCCGTCAATCAAGACACTGGTGTCCAGAATTTTCGCAGCAGCCTCAAATTTCTTCGGCTTTGAAGTTTTTTTCTTTCCGATAAGCGCAGACCAAAGAGTACCCTTTTTCTCATCCCCATCAGAGTTAATCTTTATTTTGGCAACCCTCGTTCCTACATAAGCTCCTGTAAATCCGAGCAAAATATAGGCAAGCGCAGTCAAAGCCGTCCCCAGGTACATAAGCTGTATTCCCCTGAATAACGCACTGATGAGATAAGCAATTATAAGTCCGAAAATCAGCCCCATAACGCCGCTCACAAGAGATGCCACCGACACATCTTCTATATCTTTCTCTATTTTATTGCTCACGTGTCTCCAGTTAGCTTTCACCCTCGGTGCCATCAAAAAAGACATTCCGCCGCAAAGGATTGCAAAACACATCGGCACGGTAGTCTGCGCTACTGTAGCCTCATAATGTGCTCCGTTTGAATAAGTGGAAACCGCAAGTACATATATAAGTGTCCCGAAGCAGTAGCCCGCAATAGCTCCCGCAACGGTCATCAACAATCTGCTAAGTCTGTTAAACATTGTCCCGCCCTTCTGAAATCAAGCCAAAAACAGCCTCCTCAATCTGTTTTTCTGCTTCTTCTATTTTGATATTTTTTACCAATACAATCTCGCTAACGAGAATCCGCCTGGCATTTATGAGCATTTTACGCTCTCCTGTAGAAAGACCTTTCCTCCGTTCTGAAATCATTAAATTTCTAACGACTTCAGCCAAGCTGAATATATCCCCACTTTTCAGCTTAAACATATTTTCGCGATATCGTCGGTTCCAGCTGTTCGGCATTTCATCTGCCTCTTCACCGAGCTTATCCATAAC
>CAVIBE010000103.1:0-2253 GCA_963640885.1 Oscillospiraceae bacterium
TGTTCTTTGACATTATTTTCCATGATTTTATTTGACAACAGCCTCCATGTGTGATATAAACCATATGTTGATATTTTAATTTCAGGCAACAATATGAAAGGACTTTTTATGATAGATGTATTACTTGATGCGGCTTTAGATACCTTAAAGCTGATACCGTTTTTATTTTTAACTTACTTATTTTTAGAATATATAGAGCACAAAACCAATAACAAAATCGAGGGAGCGATAGAAAAATGCGGCAAAGCCGGTCCTCTCATCGGAGGTTTGCTAGGCACAATTCCTCAATGCGGATTTTCGAGTGTGGCTGCAAATTTTTATGCCGGCAGAATCATAACTCTCGGCACGCTGGCTGCGATTTTCATTTCAACGTCGGATGAAATGCTTCCGATATTGATAGCTTCCGCAGTTCCGGTATCTTCAATAATAAAAATTCTGCTTTTCAAAATATGCACGGCTGTGATTGCAGGATTTATTATCGACCTGATTTACAGGCAAAATGTGAGCCATAAGCACGAAGAAGATATACATCCGCTTTGCGAAAAACAGGGTTGCAACTGCCATGGCAACAGCATTCTTGCTTCATCATTTAAACATACGATAAATATCAGCATATTTATCTTCATAATTTGTCTTATTTTCGGCTGTATAGTGGAATTTGTGGGCAAGGATATTGTCAGCGACACTTTGCTTAGTGTGCCTGTTTTGGGGCAGGTTGTTTCCGGCATAATCGGTCTTATTCCGAATTGTGCATCGTCGGTTTTGATTACGCAGCTTTATCTCGAGGGTCTTATGCCATCCGGGGCTATGATAACGGGGCTTGTGATGAATTCGGGTGTGGGTCTTGCGGTTTTATTCAAGATGAATCCGGATTTAAAGAAAAACCTGAAAATAACGGCTCTGCTTTTTGTAATTGCTGTCATTTCAGGTCTTATCGTTTCGATTTTTGGTATAACATTTTAAGGGTTTTAACGGAACGGTTATGAACCGTTCCCTACGGTGAAACGTTGGAAAATGCGCATTTAGAGGGCGTTACATATGCGAATTATATAAGGGTCTGCGCAATACAGACCCCACAGGTCGCGAACCGTTCCAAATAAGACGGCACGCAGGCACGTTCCGCCGCCTTCTCAGCAATATCTGATCAGCATATAAATCGTACTCACAACTATACCTACAAGCATTACAGGCATACCAATCTTTGTATACTCCTTAAAGCTTATCGGACTGCCCTCTCTCGCACTTATTCCCGCAAGCACAACATTCGCAGACGCACCTACAAGAGTTCCGTTTCCTCCAAGACACGCGCCAAGCGACAACGCCCACCACAGAGGCATTACATCCATACCGGTATTTCCCATGGCAATAATCAGCGGAATCATAGTCGCAACAAACGGAATATTGTTCAAAAACGATGACAAGAGCGCCGAAGCCCAAAGAATAACAATAACCGACAACGTCAGATTTGCATTAGTAACCGATACAATGAAATTAGCCAGCATATCAATTATCCCACATTCCTGAAGCCCGCCAACAACGACAAACAAACCAACAAAGAATATGATCGACGTCCACTCAACATCCTCAATAATTTTATCAATATCCTGTTTTCCTATAATCATCATTATAGCCGCCGCGCTCAGCGCAATTATTGCCGAATTAAGCCCGATATAACTTTGGAAAATAAAAGCCGCAATCATCAAAATCAGCATTATCACACCTTTTTTCATCAAAGCAAAATCCTTTATTTCCAGAGCTTCAGTCATCATCATGAGCTCCTCTACCCGTGTTTTGTCAGCCTTGCCATTACGCCCGTAAATCACATAAAAACAACCAAGCGATACAGCAATAACAATCACGACAGCCGGAGCTACATTAATCAGAAAATCCATAAAACTCAGACCGGCAATACTGCCTATCATAATATTAGGCGGGTCACCTATCAGAGTTGCAGTTCCGCCGATATTAGACGCCATTATCTGAGTTATGATAAAAGGCACAGGATTGAATCCCAGAACCCTCGTAATCGCAAAAGTCATAGGCCCTATTAGAAGCACAGTCGTAACATTATCGAGGAAAGCCGATAAAAATGCCGTTATGATAACAAAATACAGCATTATCTTCCAAGGCTCACCCTTTGCCCTCTTAGCAGCCCTTATCGCTATATACTCGAAAAAACCCGATTTTTTTATAACAGATACAAACAGCATCATTCCTACAAGAATACATATCGCCTCGGCATCTATATAACTC
>CAVIBE010000104.1:0-2340 GCA_963640885.1 Oscillospiraceae bacterium
GGGTATCCCATATTGGTGGGCTACTTCTCAGGACGTATATGATTGCTTCTATGAATACGGAATGCTCGACTATCTCAGAGAGCAGTATGCAAAAGCAGGAATCTATTATGGTGCTTGGCATGGTGAAGGCGGCTACATGCTCATGACTGACTTCCCTGTAAATTCAGTAGCTGATTTAAAGGGCAAGAAGATAAGATCTTCGACATCTTATGCAACTCTTATGAAGATGGTTGGCGCTTCCCCTGTAAATATGTCCGGCGGTGACATTTACATGGGTATGAAACTTGGAACTATTGACGGTTACATCTACTCAGTAGCTGAGCTTGAAAACTCATCACTTAAAGAAGTAACAACAAGCGTAATGCTTCCTGCCGGCTGTGTTGGCGCTCCATGTAACTTCCTGTTCAGCCAGAAGGCTTGGGATTCATTGACACCTGAACTTCAGGAAAAGGTTAACGAAGCTCTCGAACAGTCATTCTGGGATACAGCTAAAGCTGGCGAAGAACTCGATGCGGAAGCTATCGCTGCTGCAAAAGATTATGGTGTAGAATTCCTTGAGGTAACCGGAGACGACTTACAGGGCTTCTATGATGCAGGCGAAAAGGTTCTCTCAGACCTCGAAAGCAGCTATCCTGAAGCACAGGAAGGTTTTGACATCCTGAAAAAATGGAAGGCAGCAAAAGATGCTGCTGCTGAATAACAGCAAAACATGAATTTTTTAATAATTTGAAGCGAGATTAGATTTTGAGGGTGTTTTTAATATAAAAGCATACAAAGCAGTATAATCATGGATGCAGATGCGGCGCTGAATTGTCAGATTCGGTGTCCGTGTCTGTATTCAAATCAAAGTAATTGAAAACATCCTGACATATAAGAGATTTATGAGGAGGTGAGAGTGGATGTTGAAGGTATTAGGAAAAATTCGCAATGTTATAGATACAGTTGATGATTTTGTGGGAAAGATAGCAAAATATATCCTCATTATAATCCTGTTCACGCTCATGTTTGAGGTAATAGCGCGATATATATTCAACAGCCCGACTATTTGGGTTCAGGACGTTTCAAAGCAGGCGTTATGCGCTATGGGCGCTCTGGGCGGCGGTTATGCAATGCTGTATAATCAGCATGTAAGAGTAGACGTATTTTACGGCTCATGGTCTGACAGGACTAAAGCGATAGTTGACATATGCACTTGTGGTTTATATTTCATATTTATGGCGTTTTTAGTATATCAGACGATAGTATCCTGTATTGATTCGTGGACTTTTAATGAAAGAATGGCGAGCGTTTTCGCTATGCCGCTTTACTACGTAAAGACAATTATTCCGATAGGGGCTATTTTGATTATGCTTCAGGCTATATCGAAGCTGATTCATGACATAATCACGGTAGTTACCGGAAAATCTGAAGGATTAAGATATATAGAATAAAGGAGAGGAATTATTATGACATATCCTGTATGGTGTTTTCTGCTCCTGTTTGGGGCAATGATAGCTTGTCTGTTCCTCGGTATTCCGGTAGCTTTGGCTCTAGGTGGTATAGCTACGGTATCTATACTGTTAATCTGGGGAATAGACGGCACTTACGTTTTATCAAATGCAGCATTCAGTACGTTTTCGACGGACACGTATCTGGCGATAGCCATGTTCCTGCTAATGGGCAACATACTACAAAAGTCGGGTATAGCGGACGGTTTGTACGAGATGCTTTATAAATGGATGGGCGGCATAAGAGGCGGTCTGGCAATGGGAACTGTTGTTATATGTGCGATTTTCGGCGCTATGTGCGGCGGAAGCGGACCTGCAACAATCACAATGGGTATTATCGCTCTTCCGTCAATGCTCAAAAGAGGATATGACAAGAAACTGGCTATGGGTTGTATAGCTGCCGGCGGTGTTCTCGGTATTATCATCCCGCCAAGTATTCCGATGATCATCCTCGCTACTTATGGTAATTTATCAGTAGGTAAGCTCTTCTTTGGTGGTGTGCTCCCGGGTATACTGTGTGCAGTTATCTATATTATTTATATAGCTATTATCTGTAACATTAAACCTGAAATGGGTCCGGTTGTTCCAAAAGAAGAGAGGGCTTCATTCAAGGAAAAGCTGCTTTCATCAAGAGCTATTATCGGCCCGGTAATCCTTATCCTGCTTGTTCTGGGTTCGATTTATTCGGGTGCTGCAACTCCGACGGAAGCGGCTGCTGTAGGCGCATTCGGTGCGTTTATAATTGCTCTTATAAACAGACAGCTTAAAGGAAAGGTATTTGCTGACATCCTTAAAAAGACTTTTGCTCTTACCTGTATGGTATTGTGGATATTGGTAGGTGCAACCCTGTTCA
>CAVIBE010000105.1:0-3730 GCA_963640885.1 Oscillospiraceae bacterium
CCTTAATATGGAAGATACGGTTGTGGTCGATGCGGAAGCTGCTCAGATGACGGGAAGCAAAATGTATATTTCCGAAGGCGAGGAAATAAGCGTAAAAGATCTTTTGTATGGTCTGATGCTCAGCTCGGCAAATGATGCCGCCGTTGCTTTGGCGAAAACCGTCTGCCCGAGTACGAGCGAGTTTGTTGCGCTTATGAACGAAAAAGCTGTGGCTTGCGGAGCTCTAAATACTCATTTTAACAACACAAATGGATTGCCGGACGAACAGCATTACACTACTGCCTATGATTTGGCAATGATAACAAAGGCGGCGTTTGCGCATCAGCAATTCAGAGATTTGGTCGCAACGGTAAATTATACCATACCGGCAACGAATATGTACGAGGCGCGGGAGCTTACTAACAGCAATAAAATGCTGTGGAGCACGAAGACGATATATGACATAGACGGTGTGCGGACGGTGACGAAATATGAGGGCACAAACGGCGTTAAAACCGGATTCACAAACGATGCGGGCAGCTGTCTGGTGGCATCTGTCAACAGAGATGGGCACGAGCTTATCGGTGTTGTCCTCGGTTGCGAGGTTGAAAAGCACTATCCTGACATGATAAAGCTGATGAATTACGGATTTGAAAATTATAATAAAGTGGTATTGTGCGCCGCTTCGGATTATCAATGCGAAGTAAAGGTAAAAAAATCCAAACAGAAGCAAATAACTGTCGGGTTGGCTAATGACATAAGCGTTACGCTTCCTGAAGGAACTGATAACTCAAAGGTGATGACAAAAGTTCATCTTGATAAAAAATATGAAGCTCCGATCACGGAAAATCAGGAAATCGGAACCCTTGACGTATACTATGACGGGAATTTGATTTGCGCGGCTCCGCTTACAGCAAAACAGGCTGCGCCGCTTCGAAACGGACCGGATTGGGCGTTTATAGGCATTTGTGTACTTGTGGTTATCGGAATTTTGCTGCTGCTCTTAATAATTATGAGAATAAACGTTCAAATAAGAAGACATCAACGACGAAAAAGACGTAAGAATATGTAAATATAACTGAACATAAAAAGGCTGCCAATCAAAACGATTGACAGTCTTTCGTTATCTGTCTGAATTTCAAATAATTTCAGAATGGATTTTCCGGCGGCAAGCTATATGCTGTTCGATATTTTGTACAAGTCATATGCTTTGAGAAATACTTCTTTTGAAGGTGAAAGCTCGTCCGGAAGATCGTCAATAGGAAACCATCCTACATTTTTACTCTCATAACTGCATCTGAGATTTCCAAAAAGGTAAGCACAGACGTAAATTATCAGCCTTGCGTTGACTTCGGGATATTCAAAGTCGCCTAAAGGTGCCAGAATTTCGCAGGATATTCCTGTTTCTTCCATAACTTCTCTTTCAATCGTTTCCGCAGGAGATTCGCCGAAATCCGGGAAGCCCGCAGGCGGTCCCCATGCCAACGGCGGGAAGCGTCGCTGTACTAATAAAACCTCTTCTTTTTCATTAAAAACTATTCCACAGGGAGCGTTTTTAAGTTCCTGAGTGAATATATTCATATTTTCTCCTTTGCGGACTGTGATTACAGCCGTCCGCTTGCATTAAGAACGTTTCTGATCTTGTGCTGAACCATTTCTTTGATAGCTGCTCTGCCGGGACCGAGGTATTTTCTGGGGTCAAATTCCGCAGGATTTTCTATCAAAACTTTTCTGATAGCAGCAGTCATTGCAAGACGTAAATCTGTATCGATGTTTACTTTGCATACGTGATGTTTAACTGCCTGTGAAATCATGTCTTCAGGAACGCCTTGAGCGCCCGGGATATTTCCGCCATACTGGTTGCACATATCAACAAACTGTTTGAGAACTGATGAAGCGCCGTGAAGAACCAGCGGTGTTTCAGGAATCAGTTTTTCGATTGCGGCAAGTCTTTCAAAATCAAGATAAGGGTCGCCTTTGAATTTGTATGCGCCGTGGCTTGTTCCGATGGCGATTGCCAGAGAATCTACACCTGTTCTTGCAACAAACTCAGCAGCCTGTTCAGGATTTGTAAATTTTGCATCTCTTTCGCTTACGCTTACAGCGTCTTCGATGCCTGCTAATGTGCCTAATTCAGCTTCAACCACAACCCCGTGAGCGTGAGCATATTCAACAACTTTTTTCGTTACTGCAACATTTTCTTCAAACGGATGCTTTGAACCGTCGATCATTACAGAAGTAAATCCGCCGTCAACGCAGCTCTTGCAGATTTCAAAATCTGCACCGTGGTCGAGGTGAAGAACGATATCCAACCCGGAGTCCTCCATTGCTGCTTCGACGAGCTTTCTTAAATATGCAGGTTTTGCATATTCTCTTGCGCCTGCGGAAACCTGAAGAATAAGCGGAGCCTTTTCTTCTTTAGCGGCATCAACGATACCTTGAACGATTTCCATATTATTTACATTGAATGCACCTACTGCATAATCGCTTTTGAGTGCTTTTGCAAACATTCCTGTAGAAGTAATAAAAGCCATGTGGTTCATTCCCCCTTAACATGTCATTGATATTTTGTATTTTGAATACAATTGATAAACATATTATATATTATTCTATTGAAAAAAAACAGGGGATTTTTGGAACTTGTGCTTTTAAAGTGCATTTATAAATTTCTGGTAAATTTTTAACGAATTTTAAAACCGTCAAAATGCATATTTATTGACAAATTTTGAAATTTAATATAGAATAAACGCTATATTTGAGTAATGAAAACCATTACAACCGCTTAAAATGCGTGTTTTTGGATAATGTATATATTATTTATAATTATAAATGCAGCGAATATAAATGTAGCGGAGCATTGGTATGCAGAGGGCAGGATTTGAGACCCTCGGCAGCGGGGGAGGTTACGTAGTGAGAGAGAGTATTTTTGGAGAATTCTCGACAAAACAGGCGCGAGAAATGTATTGCAGAGTAATGTGCGACAAGATTGCAAGATGCAGCCAGATAGATGACAAACTTTATGCCATACACGATGTCAAGAGAGGACTCAGAAACAGCAACGGTACAGGCGTAAGAGTAGGTCTTACCAAAATCGGATTCGTAGACGGCTACGATATAATTGACGGCAAGAAAACTGCCGTAGACGGCAGATTGTTTTATCGAGGGATAAGCATTCAGGATCTCGTCGACGGATGTCTGTCGGAAAAACGCTCAGGATATGAGGAAACAAGCTATTTGCTTTTGTTTGGAGATCTGCCAAACAAACAGGAACTGGAAAATTATAAAGGCTATCTTGGTGAGAGAAGAGAACTGCCGTTTTCCTTTGTAAGAGATAACATTCTGACTTCGCCGAGCCTTAATATAATGAACAAACTGGCAAGATGTATTTTGTCATTCTATTCTTTTGACGACAATCCTGACGACCTGTCACAACAGAACGTTCTCAGACAGTCGATAGATCTTATCGCAAGAATGCCAGCTATGGTATGTTATGGCTATCAGGCAAAGCTTTCTTATGACAGAAATGCCAGCCTTCATTTTCACAGACCTCTGCCGGAGCTGTCAACCGCAGAAAATTTGCTGCGCATGATAAGACCAATGGGTACATATACAGAGCTTGAGGCGGTGCTTCTCGACATCTGTTTGATTCTTCACGCAGAACACGGCGGCGGAAACAATTCTGCCTTTACAACCCACGTTATTTCGTCCTCGGGAACTGACACATATGCGGCAATGTCAGCGGCTGTAGGCT
>CAVIBE010000105.1:3740-10629 GCA_963640885.1 Oscillospiraceae bacterium
GCTGAAAGGTCCGAAGCATGGGGGCGCAAATATAAAAGTTGTACAGATGATTGCCGATTTAAAACAAAATGTAAAAGATATTTCTGATAGAAAAGCTGTTGATGAGTATTTTATAAAGCTCCTCAAAGGCGAAAAAGGTGACGGAACCGGACTTTTGTATGGATTCGGACATGCCGTATATACAAAATCAGACCCGCGTGCGGTTATTCTTAAAAAGATGGCGAAAAAATTAGCCGCGCAAAAAGGTCTGGAAGAAGAGTTTGAGCTTTATGACTACCTTGAAAGCAGAGCAACAGAGCTGTATTTTCAGGCGAAGGGCATAGAAAAAAACATGATGGCAAACGTGGATTTATATTCAGGATTTGTATATTCCGCCTTGAATATTCCTACAGAGATTTCAACTCCGCTGTTTGCGGTTGCGAGAATTTCCGGCTGGTGTGCGCATAGAATGGAAGAATTATACATGGCAAATAAGATAATGCGACCGGCTTACATAGACGTATCGGAGCATACTCCATATGTGCCTTTGGCTCAAAGATAAGCAGGAGCGGATGGGCGTAAACAAGGTGGCAACAAGGCGGCAAGAAATAATTCAAAAATTTTATAAAAAACTATTGCATAAATATTAATTGCGGCGTATACTTATGCAAGTAATGACGAATAAAACATTTATAAAGCAGAAAGGAAGAGGAAAATGAAAAAATTATTATCACTCGTATTAGTTTTAGCATTAGCGCTCAGCTTAACAGCTTGTGGCTCCAGCAATGACGGCAATGAAGAATCAACTGCAACAGATGGTCAGACAAAGTACATCGTAGCAACAAATCCGGATTTCCAGCCGTTTGAATACATTGATGAAGAAACACAGGAAGTAGTAGGATTCGATATTGACCTCATTAAAGCTATTGGCGAGGATCAGGGATTTGAAGTTGAAGTTCAGCAGCTCGGATTTGACGCTATTACAGGTGCAATTCAGAGCGGAGTTGTAGATATCGGAGCAAGCGGAATGTCAATCACTCCTGAGAGACTTGAAACAGTTGATTTCTCAGACCCATATATTGATGCCGGTTTATCAATTTCTGTAAGAGAAGATGACGACAGCATTCAGAGCGTTGACGATCTCGCAGGAAAAACTTGCGCAGTTCAGATCGGAACAACAGGTGCTGCAAAAGCTCAGGAACTCTTAGACCAGGGCGTTTTAAAAGAAGTAAAAGTTCTTGACAAAGTAGACGTTGTTTATCAGGAACTCATCACTAAAGGCGTAGACTGCGTTATCAACGATACTCCTGTAACAAATGCTTATATTTCAAATGCAGGCGGAGTTAAAATCGTAGGCGAAGATTTAGTATCTGACAGCTATGGATTTGCAGTAGCAAAAGGAAATGACGAGCTCATCGCTAAGATTAATGCAGGTCTTGAAAATCTTAAAGCAAATGGAAAGTATGACGAGCTTATCGCTAAATATTTCTAATAGAAAATTATAGGCATTACATAGTTCAGTAAATAAGGGTGCGTAATTAAGTTACGCACCTTTTGTTAGGAGAAATAATTTTGGAAAATTTGATTGTAGTATTAGAAAAAATTTTTTTTAATGGCATAGCAACGACTCTTGAAATAACTGCGGTTGCTCTGTTTTTCGGAGTTTTGATAGGGCTTTTGGCATGTTTGGGAAAAATGTCCAAACATTTTATACCTAAGGCTATAGCTACCGTATATGTAGAAGTAATAAGAGGAACGCCTACTCTGGTTCAGGCATTGTTCTTCTATTTGGGTGTAAACTCGTTGCTGGTTTCAGCAAGCGGAGGCGAGATAAGAATGTCTGCTTTGTTTGCCGGAATGTTTGTATGCAGCGTAAACAGCGGAGCGTATGTAGCTGAAATATTCAGAGCCGGAATTCAATCCGTTGATAAAGGACAGATGGAAGCGGCGAGGTCGCTTGGAATGCCGCATAAATTGTCAATGAAAGAAATAATCCTGCCACAGGCGGTAAGAACGATTTTGCCGGCGCTCGGAAACGAATTTATCGTACTTATCAAAGAGACTTCAATTTTGTCTGTAATAGGCGTTGTAGAAATAACGAGATCGGGTCAGCTTCAGGCTGCGATAAATTATAAGGTATTTTCGACTTATTTAGGCGTTGCGATAGTTTATTTTGTGCTGACGTTTACTATGTCGAGACTGGTAAATCTGCTTGAGAGGAGGCTGGCTGTAAGTGATTAATATTTGCGATCTTCATAAATCTTTTGGTAAGCTTGAAGTGCTCAAAGGAATAAATGAAACTATAGAGAAAAATGAAGTTGTTTGTGTTATAGGTCCGTCCGGCTCAGGCAAGAGTACGTTTTTGAGATGTTTAAATCTTTTGGAGGAGCCGACATCGGGCGAGATTTTTATTGATGGTGTAAAAATAAACGATCCGAAGCAGGATATAAACAAGTTAAGGCAGAAAATGGGAATGGTTTTCCAGAGTTTTAACCTTTTTCCGCACAAAACGGCTCTTGAGAATATAACTTTAGCTCCTGTTAAGGTGAATGGAATGAGCAAGGATGCGGCTGATAAATTAGGGATGGAGCTTCTTGAGAGGGTTGGTCTTTCGGATAAAGCGGGTGTGTATCCGAGGTCATTGTCCGGTGGTCAGAAACAGAGGGTAGCGATTGCGAGAGCTTTGGCTATGCAGCCTGAAATCATGCTTTTTGACGAACCGACTTCGGCGCTCGACCCTGAGATGGTTGGCGAGGTTTTGGAAGTTATGAGGGAGCTGGCTCATCAGGGAATGACGATGGTTATAGTAACTCATGAAATGGGTTTTGCGCGGGAAGTGGCAAACAGGGTTTTGTTCATGGACGGCGGATATGTAATTGAGCAGGGTTCCCCTCAGGATATTTTTGATAATCCTCAGAATGAAAGAACTCAATCTTTCTTGAGCAAAGTTTTATAAATGTAAAGCAAACGGTGTAAAGTTTAAATCCTTACACCGTTTTTGTATAAACGCGCATTTTTCAACATTTTTCAACGATTTGTCGTAGGGAACGGTTCGTAACCGTTCCGAGAATCTGGATTCCAGGCGAAGCCGCCGTAGGGAACGCGCGTGTGTGCCGTTCCACCACAAACGCGCATTTTTCAAGGTTTCTTTAATTCATCCTTCATACCGATCAAAATTCCGACGATAACTACAATGCAGCCTATGATCTGAAGCAGAGAAATTTTTTCGCCCCACAAAACCGCCCACACAACACCGATTATAGGACAGAGGTTGTAAAAAAGACCGCTTACGGAAGCATGTATCTTGCTGACACCGACCGCCCAGGCGAGGTTACCAAGCCCCAGACATACAAAACCGGCATATGCCGCAAGCATCCATGAAGCAATCGACGTCTGAGGAATACCCGTGACAAAGAAGATTTCCCCTAACATGAGAGGCAGACTGATGATGCTGCCACAGACCAGAGCGTACGTCGTGATGATGGTGGGGTTGACGTCCGGGTCTTTTTTCTTCATAAATATAGTGTAGATAGTCCACGTAAGCGGAGCGGATGCTACTATTAATATGCCTGCGACCGTGGTGTTTGCATCGATTAGCGAACCGCCAAGACAGGTAATCACTATTCCAAAGGTTGCAGCAACTGCGCCCACGACTTTGAATGAAGTCAGCTTTTCCGAAAGGAAAATCACGCCGCCAAATAGCATGAGTATAGGCATACTCGCCTGAGTTATTGATGAAACGTTTGCAGAACACCACTGCATACCGAAAGTCATCAGCATTGTATTTAATACAAACGCGATTAGCCCATAAAACATTGCGCGACGCGTGAAAAGGTTTTTGACCTTTAAACCGTATTTTATTGCAATGGGAAGCATGAGGATTGAGGCTGTCGCACCTCTCAGCCACGCAAAAGTAAGAGGACCGAAATCGGCCATTCCGGACTTTGAGGCTATCGGAACGGTAGACCAGGCAAGAATGCATAAAAAAAGAATTACATAATAGACCCAAATCGATTTTGCGTTAGCTGTTTTCTGCATAGATTGAACTCCCCCTTAATGTTGTAATTTCAATGTTTAGATGATACGCTCAGTGTATATCAAAAAAAGCAAAAATGAAAGAAAAATTTGAGTAAAATGCTTTAAAAATTTTTTGGAAAAATGCTTAAAAATTCTGACATCGGTTAAATTGCTGTTGCCTGAAAATTCAGATTATGTTTAAATAGAGATGATAAGTTAAAGCCGGCTTAGAGGGTTAAAAGCGGCTCATAGAGTTTGGGTTAGCTCGGAGAGCGCGGATTGACCCGGATGGTATAAAAGATATTGCAAATAACCAAAAATTCAAAAGGGGAAGAAGTTATGAAAAAGAGTTTTAAAACATTAGTTGCTTTGTCACTGTCTTTGGCATTAATCGTATCGGGAAGTGTATTTTCGTTTGCTCAGGATGCGAAAACTCAGTTTGATCCGAACAAATACACGTACAACGTGATGGTTGACGGTGATTATGTGGAATTTACCGATGCGGCTCCTGCAAATATTAATGGCAGGGTGATGGTGCCTTTCAGGGCGATACTCGAAAAGCTCGGGGCTGAGGTTTCCTGGGATCAAAAGACTAAAACGGCAACGGCTGAATTGGGAGATGCTGATATTACTTTTGTGGTTGGTAAATCTGACATCAATATCACAAAGGACGGCAAGACGTCTGTAAAGAAGATGGATGTTGTGCCTTATATTGACAAATCAAACAACAGAACTTATGTAAGCACGAGATTTGTGGCTGAGAGTCTCGGATATGATGTAGGCTGGGATCAACTCAACAAAACTGCGGTTATCATAGATTATGATAAATTGTTTGCGGGCGCTGATAAGGATTTCACTGTTTTCAACAAGTATATGAAGAGTGCTGCTGCTGAAAATGGTGTTACATATGAGTCTGATATGGAAATGTCTTTGAACATGACGGTAAAAAAGCTTATTATGAATCTTCTGGTTGGGAGCGGCACTTTCTCAAAGGATTTGGATTTAAGTGTTAAGCTGGACGGAACTTCTTTATCTAAGGATATGGAGTCGAGCATGGATGCAACTTTAAAGCTGAATCTTAGCGAGTTAATAAAGGCGGTGCCGGCAGGAACTGCGTCTATGGATGAGCTTCTTGCTATTGCTAAATTGAGCGATATGAAAGTGACTGCGTATATGGATATGGAAAAGGGAGAATTATATTTTACAACAAATGTTAATTCTGTATTTGACTCAACATATACGGACAAGACCTGGTTCAAGATAAACTTATATGAAGCATATGCAACTGTGGGTATAGATTTAGAAACGTTAGCAGCTATCAGCGGCGGCTCTAACAGTGTAATGGATATGTCGGCGATACTTGATTCAATGGTGGCAGGAACGGAAAATTCTATGACGATAGATACGTATGACGAAATGGCTACTACATATCAGATGATGAGGGGTATGTTTGCTGACGGTGCTTTCAAGGAGAGTAAATCGGGTGCGACAACGACTTATACATCTGTATTTGATTTCGGCGGGCTTGAAGGATTTGACAAATACAACGGTAAAATGGTTCTGACTGAGAAAAATGGTACTTATGGAATGGTTATGAATCTTGTTATGGAGTCAAATGAATTAGGAAAATTCTCATTTGATATCAATCAGACTACGGCAAAAACAAGCAAATCTGTGCAGAAAGTACCGACAGATGCTGTAATTGTGAGCCTTGATTAATTTAAAACTACATTAATTTCAAATTTGTTGCCGATGGGTTAATCGTGCTGTGTCTATGAGATGCAGCACGATTTTTTTCAACGATTTGCCGTACGGAACGGTTTCCTACGGAAAACGTTGAAAAATGCGCATTTATACACAGACCGGTTAGGAATCGTTTCCTGCTACGAAATGTTGTAAAACTACAAATAATTATTCAACGTTATTCTTCTGCCTCAAAGAGAAGAGCCATATAGTCTGTGCGGCTGTCCAATACACGAACAACCTCTATCACATCATCACAAATCTCATAGAAAACAAGCCGGTTGCTGATTACAATGAAACGGATAGCAGTATCCAAATCTTCATATTTACCGGAAAGCGGAGTGCCTATTTGAGGGTGAACTTTCAGAAGAGAAGCTCCTTGTAATATCTTTTCTTTGAAGCGTCGGGCTGCGTTGCGGTTTTTAAGAACATTTTCAATATAATCAGCAGCACTCTGAATATCAGCAATTGCCGCGGGTCTATATTGCAGCCTCACAAAGCATCAACCCCAAGCATCCTGTAGGCATCCTCCTCGTCGATAAGAGGACCTGAATTTTTTCCAATCTCCAATTCCTTTATCAATCGCTTCATAGCCTCCGCCTTTACATATGCAGCATTATCTTCGTTGAGCTGAAAAGGAAAGCCGCCGGCATTGATAGACTGCTGAATAAAAATATTGATAGCTTGAGTAAATGACAAACCGTTTTTTGCGTATATCGCCTCAACCTCTTTTCGGATTTCCGGATTGATGCGAAATCGAAACATATCGCTTTTCGGTGCAGTTACGATATTTTGCATTTAAAATCCCCCTTCCTGATTCTTGTTTTTAGTATATTTGAAAACCTATATAAAGTCAATGTGTCGTAGCAACATTGTTGCTACGCGGCCGAATTGATCAAAGAAGATTTATCGCAACGCAAATGTGGTGGAAGGGGCATTTGCAAGGAACGACACGCAGGTCGTTCCCTACGGAAAACATTGAAAAATGGGCGTTTATACACGGAACGGTTTAGAACCGTTCCCTACGGAAAACATTGAAAAATGCGCGTTTATACACGGAACATACGAACCGTTGCCTACAGAATACTATATTAACTTTAAAATTAATCGTAAATTAATCGCATTTTGCTCAAAAAACCTATTGACAAAC
>CAVIBE010000106.1:0-5430 GCA_963640885.1 Oscillospiraceae bacterium
ATACTAAACGAAGCCGCAGAAAACATTCGTGAGTTTCATAAAAAACAGCTCAGAAACTCTTTCGTTTTAACAAAAGAAAACGGAATTGTAATGGGACAGAGAATAATGCCGGTAGACAGAGCCGGGCTCTATGTTCCGGGCGGCACAGCTGCTTATCCATCAACTGTTCTTATGGACAGTATTCCGGCTAAAATTGCCGGTGTAGAAGAAATCGTGATAGTAACTCCTGCAGGAAACGACGGAAAAATAAATCCCGTAATCCTTGCCGCTGCTAAAATTGCCGGCGTTGATCGTATTTTTAAAGTCGGCGGCGCTCAGGCCATTGCCGCCCTCGCTTACGGAACAGAATCCGTTCCCAAGGTTGATAAAATAGTAGGCCCCGGAAACGCTTTCGTTGCCGAAGCTAAAAAACAGGTTTTCGGTCAAGTTTCCATAGACATGATAGCAGGTCCTAGCGAAATCCTCATCGTTGCTGACGCTAGCTGTAATCCTTCATATCTGGCAGCAGATATGCTCTCACAGGCTGAACACGATAAAATGGCAAGCGCCGTTCTCGTAACAGACAGTTACTCTCTTGCAAAGCAGGTAAGAGACGAGCTTGAAAAGCAGATTCCGCTCCTTGAAAGAGCAGAAATCGCCTCAGCGTCTATTGAGAATAACGGCAAAATCATAGTTGCCCAAAATTTAATGCAGGCCATTGATATTTCAAATGAAATCGCGCCTGAACACCTTGAGCTTTGCATGGATAATCCTTTTGATTATCTCCCTCTCGTTAAGTCTGCCGGTTCAATCTTCATGGGCAAATACTGTCCTGAAGCTGTCGGCGACTATTTTGCCGGCGCAAACCACACACTGCCTACCGGCGGAACCGCCAGATTCTCAAATCCTCTGTCGGTGGATGACTTTGTAAAAAAATCGCAATTTACCTACTATACAGAAAAGGCTTTAAACGAATCTGCCGAAAAAATCGCTTATTTCGCAAAACAGGAGGGTCTCACCGGTCACGCTCGCAGTGTAATGATTCGATTTGAAGGTGATAAAGATGAGTAGATTTTTAAATAAAAGATATCAGAGCCTGGAAAGCTATACTCCGGGCGAACAGCCCCAAAATATGTCGCAATTCATCAAGCTCAATACCAATGAATCCCCTTTTCCACCCTCCCCGGGGGTTTTGGAGGCAATAACAGGCAAGGAAATCAACAAACTTCGCCTTTACTGCGACCCGGATTGTTCCGCGCTTAAAGAGAAAATGAGTCAGCTGTGGAAAATCCCTGCGGACAACATATTTTTGTCAAATGGCTCTGATGATATACTTAATTTTGTATTCATGATTTTTTGCGGCTCAGAGACGGGCGCCGCTTATCCTGAGATAAGCTACGGCTTTTATAAAGTATATGCTGAGCTTCACGGTGTCGAAAGCCATAGATTTCCTCTCAAAGAGGATTTTTCCATCAACTATTTCGATTACTGCGGCGCAGGAAAAACCGTGATAATCGCAAACCCGAACGCTCCGACAGGAATTGCCCTGCCGCTTTATAAAATAGAGGCGATTGTAAAGAGCAATCCCGATAATCTGGTCGTTATAGATGAAGCTTACGTAGATTTTGGAGCAGAGTCTGCAATTTCACTCACGCAAAAATACGATAATCTTCTGGTCGTGCAAACTTTTTCAAAATCGAGGAGCATGGCGGGAGCAAGGCTCGGAGTTGCCATAGGTTCAAAAGAGATAATAGACGATTTAAACAAGATAAAATATTCGACAAATCCATATAACATTAACAGCCTCACTCAGGCTGCTGCCGCTGCCGCAATCGACGACAACGAGTATTATATGAATAATTGCAAAGAAATAATCAAGTGCCGCGAATATACGACGGCTGAGCTGTTAAAATCAGGCTTTGAAGTAATTCCGTCAAAAGCAAATTTCATATTCATAAAAAGCGACAAAATAGACGGCGAGAAGCTTTATCTTGAGCTGAAAAACAAAAAAATTCTGATACGGCATTTTTCCGACTCCAAAATAAGTCAATATAACAGAGTGACTATCGGCTCAAAGGAACAAATGGACAGTTTCCTTGATGCGGTAAAGGATATTTTAAAAAATCCGCAATAACTAAGCCATAATAAAGGAGGGGCTTATGAGAAAAACAAAGATTCAAAGAAATACTGCCGAAACAAGGATTCGCCTTGAGCTGGAGCTTGACGGCAGCGGAAAATCAAAAATAAATACGGGCTGTGGGTTTTTAGATCATATGCTCACGCTATTTGCCAAACATGGGCGTTTCGACCTCGAGCTTGAATGTGAGGGCGATGTTAATGTAGACTATCACCACACAACGGAAGACATCGGTATCTGTCTGGGGCAGGCGTTTTCCGAGTGTCTTGGCGAAAAAAAAGGAATTGAGCGCTACGGCGATATAATCCTGCCTATGGATGAGGCTCTCATGCTTTGTGCGGTTGATATTTCGGGAAGAGATTATTTGGGTTTTGATGTTGAGATTCCGGCGCAAAAAGTCGGCGATTTTGATACCGAGCTTGTCGAAGAATTTCTCCTCGGCTTTGTCAGAAATGCCCGCCTGACTTTGCATTTTAAGCAGCTGGCAGGCAAAAATACTCACCATATAATAGAAGCGATTTTCAAAGCTTTCGCTAGGACGATGCAAAAAGCGGTTCACATAAACGAAGCTTTTGCTGATGAAATTCCGTCAACAAAGGGAGTTCTTTAAAATAAGATAAAAGAGGTTTGAAAAATGATAGCCATCATAGATTACGGTGTAGGAAATATTTTTTCGTTGTACAGCTCTTTCAAATTTATCGGAGCTGATGCAATACTTACTTCAGATGAAGAGACGATTATTAAAAGTGATAAAATTATTCTTCCGGGCGTGGGCGCTTTTGCGGATGCGGCTCAGAAGCTCGAAAGCACAGGCCTCGGGAAGCTGGTTTGTGAACAGGCAAACAGCGGCAAGCCGATTCTGGGCATTTGTCTTGGAATGCAGCTGCTTTTTGAAAAAAGCTACGAGTACGGGGAGCATAAAGGCCTCGGTCTTATAAAAGGTTCGATAAAGCCGATTGCTGCGGATATTCCAAAGGGGCTTAAAGTTCCTCACATCGGATGGAATGCTCTTAATTTCCCCGGCAACAAAGAGCGCAGCCCAATCTTTAAGAATATTAAAGAAAACGATTTTGTCTACTTTGTTCACTCATATTATGGCACTGACTGCGAAGATTCGGTCATTGCCACGGCTGAATACGGCAAGCCTCTCACGGCTGCGGTCTCAAATAAAAACGTATTCGGGGTGCAGTTCCATCCCGAAAAAAGCGGCGATGTGGGAATGAAGATTTTGAAAGCTTTCTGCGAGCTTTAGAGAAAGGCGGCTTTTCAATGATAACAAAAAGAATAATTCCCTGTCTGGATGTTAAAGACGGGCGAGTGGTAAAAGGTGTAAATTTTCTCAATCTGTCGGATGTGTCATCTCCTGTAAAGTTGGCTGATTTTTACAGCAAAAATGGCGCAGACGAGCTGGTTTTTTACGATATAACAGCTTCTGTCGAGGGGCGTACTCTTTTCACGGACATCCTCAGGCAGGTTGCGAGCACTATATTCATACCGCTTACGGTCGGCGGCGGCATAAATACTTTAGATGACTTTGACCGGGTTTTAAAATGCGGAGCGGATAAGGTTTCTGTAAACTCAGGCGCTATAAAAAACCCCTCTCTCATCGCTGAAGCGGCTCAAAAGTACGGAAATCAATGCGTCGTTCTCTCGGTAGATGTAAAAAGAGTTGACGGAAAATTCCGTGTTTTTGCTAAAGGCGGCAGAGAAGACACCGGTATAGACGCTCTTGAATGGATAAAAAAGGGCGCTGAAAACGGTGCCGGTGAAATAGTAGTAAACAGTATCGACACGGACGGAGTCAAGAACGGCTTTGATTTAGAATTGCTGAAAGCTGTAAATGAGATTGTAAATGTTCCGGTTATCGCTTCCGGCGGCGCCGGCTGTATTCAGGATTTCACGGACTTATTTACTGAAATTCCTGACATAGACGCAGGACTTGCGGCTTCAATCTTTCACTTCGGCGAAGTTTCTATCAGCGAGCTGAAAAAAGAGCTTAAAAGCAAAGGCATTAACGTGCGAATATAAAGGAGATTGTTGAAAAAATGTTTAATATAGATGATTTGAAATTTGATGAAAAAGGGCTAATCCCTGCAATCGTAGTGGATGCTGATACTAAAAAGGTGCTGACTTTGGCATATATGAACAAAGAAAGCTTAAAAATCAGCATGGAAGAGATGAAAACCTGTTTCTGGTCCCGCTCCCGCCAGGAGCTTTGGCGAAAAGGCGAAACCTCGGGCAATTATCAACATATTGTAAGTATAACGGCCGATTGCGACCGCGACGCGCTGACCGTTATGGTTCACAAAGACGGGCCTGCCTGCCATAAAGGCACAGACTCCTGTTTCATGGAGGCGATTATCGGCGAGGCTTCTGGCAATGTCGAAAAAAGCTTTGAGCCTAAAAGTCTATACAAGCTTCTTGAGGGCAGAAAAAAAGAAATGCCCGAAGGCTCTTACACTTCGTATCTGTTTGAAAAAGGCATAGATAAAATCCTGAAAAAAGTCGGCGAAGAATGTACTGAAGTTATAATTGCCGCAAAGGGTAACGACAAGCCTGAAACCGTATACGAAATCGCTGACCTCATGTATCACGTGATGGTAATGATGGTAGAAATGGGAATAAGCGTAGATGACGTTTTAAACGAGCTTGCTTCGCGCCATATAATCGACCATAAAATCAAGCAGGAAAAAATGAAATAGCCTATTTGTTCAAAATCCTCGTGCCGTTCAAAACGGAGAGACCCTGCAAAAAACGCCCAAAAATCAAACCACACCAAAGGCTCATTGAGCCAATGATGTGGTCGTTAACAGGCGCCCGAAGACCACCCGGTTTAGCTTTTCGTTATTCTACAACTCTTTCTACTATCATAGACGTACCCATGCCGCCACCGATACAAAGAGTAGCCAGACCGTATTTAGAATTTCTTCTCTTCATCTCATAAATGAGAGAACAGAGGATTCTTCCGCCAGATGCTCCGATAGGATGTCCTAATGCGATAGCACCGCCATTTACATTAGTTTTTTCAGGATCTAATCCCAATTCTTTGTTTACTGCTACTGCCTGTGCCGCAAAAGCTTCATTTGCTTCAACGAGATCCAAATCAGCAACCTGCAGATTTGCCTTTTCAAGAGCCTTTCTTGTAGAATAGATAGGACCTACTCCCATAATTTTAGGGTCAACGCCAGCCGATGCAAACGATTTGATTGAACACAGAGGCTTGATTCCTAATTCTTTAGCTTTTTCAGCAGACATAACTACGAATGCAGCAGCACCATCGTTTATACCTGATGCGTTAGCCGCTGTTACAGTAC
>CAVIBE010000107.1:0-5300 GCA_963640885.1 Oscillospiraceae bacterium
CCATATGCAGCAAAATCTGCTGAAACCAGGGGAAGAGCTACAGAAGAGGAAAAATGCAAAATCAGGACCGAATATCAGCGTGACAGAGACAGGATAATTCATTCAAAAGCTTTGAGAAGACTTATGCACAAAACTCAGGTATTTATAGCTCCGGAGGACGACCATTACAGAACGAGACTTACTCATACTTTGGAGGTAGCGCAAATCTCAAGAACTATTGCGCGAGGCTTGGCTTTAAATGAAGATTTGACTGAAGCAATTGCTCTCGGACACGATTTGGGCCATACGCCATTCGGACATGCGGGTGAAAGCTGCCTTAATATGATACATCCCGGAGGTTTTCGCCATAATGTGCAAAGTCTGAGGGTTGTAGACGTGTTGGAAAAAAGTCCCTCGGGTTCACCTTTGAATCTTACTCTTGAGGTCAGAGACGGAATATTGAACCATACAGGGCCTGTAAAACCGATGACGCTCGAAGGTCAGGTTGTAAAAATCAGTGACAGGATTGCGTACATAAACCATGATATAGACGATGCTTTGAGAGGCGGAATGATTCATTTTGAAGATTTGCCATCTGATTGTATTGCGGTATTAGGCGAAACTCACAGCAAAAGAATAAATACTCTCGTAACTGATATGATGGAAAACAGCGAGGGAAAAGACGAGATAATGATGAGCCGTGAACGGCTTGAGGCAATGAACGGGCTCAGGTCTTTTATGTTTGAAAATGTTTATCAGTCTCCTGACCGAAAAAAAGAAACGGATAAAATACATCGGATGATAAAGCAGTTGTATGATTATTATCTTAAAAATCCTAATGAAATGTCCGGTGAAATGTACGGATTTATAGAAACCTGGGGCGTAAATGAAGCGGTAAAAGATTATATTGCATCTATGACGGATCGGTATGCGCTGAGAATGTATGAAAGCAAGTTTGTGCCGAAATTTTGATTGGTAGTTGATTATAATGAGTGATATTGTTGAACAGATAAAAGATAATTGTGACATTGTAGACATTGTCGGCAGATATGTCACTCTCAAACGCGCAGGCAGTAACTACAAAGGCTTGTGTCCGTTTCACAGTGAAAAGACGCCGTCGTTTATGGTTTCGCAGGAAAAACAGATATTTACCTGCTTCGGATGCGGCAAAACGGGTGATGTAATACAGTTTGTTCAGGAAGCCGAGGGTTTGGATTTTTTTGAAGCAATAGAAAAGCTGGGCGACATGGTCGGAATAGAGGTTAAAAGCTCTTCCTCAGGCGCAGATAAAAGAAAAGAGGAGCTGTATGAGATCTCCCGAGTGGCTGCGATACATTTTTACAAAAATCTCAGGCATGGAGAAAACGACGGACTGAAATATGTGGTATCTCGCGGAATTTCGCCAAAGACAGCTGTTAAATTCGGCATAGGATATGCGGAAAACGACTGGCGGGATCTTTGGGACTATTTTAATCAGAATAAATTCTCTGAAAAACTCGGATTAGAGGTTGGGCTGTTTGCAAAAAATAAAATCAACGTAACTTACGATAAATTCAGAAACCGGCTTATATTTCCAATAAAAAATACGAGGGATAAGGTTATCGGTTTCGGAGGCAGGGCTATTGACGAGAGCACTCCTAAGTATCTCAATTCTCCGGAATCTTTAATCTTTAAGAAGAAAGAAAATCTTTACGGTTTGAACCTCGCAAAGAATGCCATAAGAAAGAAGAATCTGGCTATAATGGTAGAAGGATATATGGACGTTGTTTCTCTGTTTGATGCCGGAATTGAGAATGTTGTGGCAACTCTCGGAACGGCGATGACACAGGAACAGGCAAAGCTTTTGAAAAGATATACAGATGTGGTTGTTCTTGCATATGATTCTGACGGAGCCGGACAGGCAGCTACAGCGAGAGGAATAGACATACTTCAGACTGCTGGCTGCCGGGTGAAAATACTACAGATTGACGATGGCAAGGATCCGGACGAGTATGTGAAAAAACACGGCAGAGAGGCTTTTGAAAACCTTGTTGAGAAAGCTGTTCCTTATATGGAATATAAAATTGCCCGTATAAAAAACAAATATGATATGAATACTACTGATGGAAGTATCCGTTTTTTGGAGGAAGTCAGTGCAGAGCTGAGGAAGCTTACAAAGCCTGCGGAGCAGGCGACGTATATTAAGCTTGTTGCGGAAGAATCGGGCATACCTGAAAGCTCTGTAAAAAGAGAAGTGGAGAGCATTGGCTCGGGAGCGTTGCAACATCGGAATGGAAATGCTGCGCAGGCTCACGAAGGAAATTCTTTTGAGCCGGACAGATCTGATATAAGAAGAGCTCAGAGAATTGTTGAAATTGAAAAGATGCCGGTGATAAAGACGCTCATAAAGCTGATGATAGGAAACGGAAAATATATACCTATAATAGCGGGCAATGATGAAATTTCAGGATATTTTTACGGAAGCGGATATGAAAAGATTCTGGAGCAGCTGGCACTGAATTATACTGACGATGGCGAGGTTAATACCGACGTTATTGCGGATGCACTTGATGATGAGGAGGCGAGGCGTTTCAGAAATATTGTCAGCAACGAAAAGTTTTTACCGATTAGCGAGGAAGATAAAACTTTACTGGAATGCGCTAAGCGTATAAAAGAGCAAAAATTAAAAAAACGACGACGTGAAATTAACAAAATAATGGAAGTCCTGAACGAGGAAGAAAACAAGGACGAAATGGAAAAATTATCTGAAGAATTAATGAATATAGGACGTATTATTAACGAAATAAAGGAAGGGAAGGAATAATTGCATATGGAAAATAACAATATGCCTGAAAAAGAAAAGGACGATGTAAAAAACATCAAAAATGAGGAAATTATCAAATCCATAATTGAAAAAGCAAAGAAAAAAGGTAAGGTTTCATATATTGAGGTTTCGGATTCTTTGGAAAATGTAGAACTTGACAAAGAACAGATGGAAACGCTTTATGAAACTCTTATTTCCAGCGGCGTGGAGATTGTAATGGAGTCCGAACCGGAATCGGATAATTTTCATATCGCCGAGGATGAACACGCAGACTTCGATTCGAGCGGGCATTCTGCTGAAGATGAAGAAGAAGATGTCGATATTGACATTTCGCTCCCAAAAGGAATTAACGTTGACGATCCGGTAAGGATGTATCTCAAGGAAATCGGAAAAGTGCCGCTTCTTACTGCCGAAGAAGAGATAATCCTTGCCAAGAGAATGGAGCAGGGAGATGAGGAAGCTAAGAAAAAACTTTGCGAAGCAAACCTCAGACTGGTAGTAAGTATAGCAAAAAGATATGTTGGCAGAGGAATGCTGTTTTTAGACCTGATCCAGGAAGGCAATTTAGGGCTTATAAAAGCTGTAGATAAGTTTGACTGGAGAAAAGGATATAAATTCAGTACATATGCGACTTGGTGGATAAGACAGGCAATAACAAGATCGATTGCAGATCAAGCCAGAACTATAAGAATACCGGTTCATATGGTAGAAACTATAAACAAACTTATCAGAATTTCACGTCAGCTGCTCCAGGAATACGGCCGCGAACCGACACCGGAAGAAATTGCGATTGAAATGGATATGTCAGAAGAAAAAGTAAGGGAAATTCTTAAAATAGCTCAGGAACCGGTTTCTCTTGAAACCCCGATAGGTGAAGAAGAGGACAGCCATCTCGGTGACTTTATACCTGATGATGATGTACCGGCGCCTGCTGAAGCTGCTGCATTTTCAATGCTCAAAGAACAGCTTATGGAAGTGCTCAATACTCTTACTGAAAGAGAACAGAAAGTTTTGAAGCTGAGATTCGGTCTTGAAGACGGACGAGCAAGAACTTTGGAAGAAGTCGGCAGACAGTTCGATGTAACAAGAGAACGTATAAGACAGATTGAAGCAAAAGCGCTCAGAAAGCTGAGACATCCAAGCAGAAGCAAAAAACTCAAGGATTATCTGGAATAGAGGGCGAGGGGATGATTGTTTTATCAGAAAGACTTGATAAAATTGCAAGCTTTATAAGACACGGGGACAGAGTCGCAGATATCGGAACAGATCACGGCTATATACCTATATATCTGAAGCAGAGAGAAATATCCCGATTTATCGTTGCGGGAGATATAAACGAGGGACCTTTGGAAAAACTTGAGGAAAACCTTGAAAAATATCTAGGTAATGACAGAGACGGAGTTGTCGCAAGACTTGGAAGCGGCCTTGAAGTTATTCAGCCCGGAGAAGTCAATACTGTGGTAATTGCCGGAATGGGCGGACTTTTGATGCAGGATATTCTGGCGGCGGATTGGAAGCGGACAAACTCTGTTGAGCGCTTTATACTCCAACCGAGAAATGCTCAGGACAAGCTCAGAAAATGGCTTTTGGAAAACGGATTCCGCATAACAGGAGAAGTGCTTGCGCGTGAAAATCGCTTTATTTGGGAAATAATATGCGCTGAGCCGGCAACTTTTGGTAACAAAAAAGAGGCGGCCGGATTGGAATTGGAAAAAAGATTAAAACTTGAATATTTTGGCGGCGAAAAAGAGCAATATGAGGTAGGTCAGCTGCTTATTAAGAACAGAGACCCGCTTATACAGGAATTTATATCCAATAAGCTGTCAATCGAGAGACGTATTTCCTCAAATGCGGGAAAATCGGATTCGGATAAAGCGGCGTTGCAAAAAAAACAGGTTGATGAAAAGATAGAAATGTTGGAGGAGATTTTAGAAAATGTCGGTAGATAGAAAAGAATTGACAGATGCAATAGAAAAAATAGCACCTCCTGAGCTTATGGAGAGCTGGGACAATAGCGGGATGCAGATTTTGCTGGATAATGACAGGATTGAACGCATTTTAGTATGTCTGGATGTCTGCGAAGAAACCGTAAACGAAGCTATTGATAAGAAATGTGATTTTATTGTAAGTCATCATCCGCTGTTTTTTATGCCACTCAAAAGCATAAGCTGTGGCGATGCAAAAGGTAGGCTGGCTATAAAATTGATAAAATCTGGTATATCGGTATATTCTGCGCATACATCATTCGATACAGTTGAAGGTGGCAATAACGATTTTCTTGCAAAAATTTTGGGACTTGAAAATGTTTTTGCACCTGAGGAAGAACCGATAATGAGAGTAGGCAGTTTGGCAAAACCTGTAAGCATGGCTCGGTTTTGTGAGAAAATAGACAAAGACATTATGGGCGGTAAGGGTCTTTCTTACTCCGGCGACATTAACAGAGAAATCCGAAAGGTGGGAATCTGTACCGGCGCGGGAGCTTCATTTGCGGAGCTGGCTGCTCAATATGGATGTGATG
>CAVIBE010000108.1:0-2893 GCA_963640885.1 Oscillospiraceae bacterium
TTCTTCAAGCTGTGAATCCGCATTTTCCTTTTCCTGAGCAAATTCAGCAATCCTTTTTCCTGAGCTTTCAATCTCATCTTTGATAATTTTTACACGCTCTTCAATATTTTCAGCCTGTCTTACAGCCAGATTAATCTCCGTCCGTTTATACTTTGAGCTCAGAACCAAATATTCCTCAGCTTTTGTGCTGTCCTCTTTGAGCCCGTCGATTCTGCTCTCGATTTCCGAAATAATATCGTTGACACGGTCCAGATTGCTGCTCGCATTAGCTAACTTTTTTTCAGCTTCTAATTTTCTGACACGGTATTTTGAGATACCTGCCGCCGATTCAAACAGCTCTCTGCGCCCATCTGCTTTATTATTCACAATGTCGGCAATTTTGCCCTGACCTATCATCGAATAACCTTCAACGCCCATACCAGTGTCCATTATGAGTTCCTTTATATCTTTAAGCCTGCACGAATGTCCGTTTATCAGATACTCACTCTCACCGGAGCGATACATTTTCCTCGCTATAGCCACTTCGTTATACTCAATAGGCAATATACCGTCTTTATTATCAATGACAAGTGTTACTTCCGCAATTCCACGAGCCTTGCGGTTCTCTGTCCCTGCGAAAATAACCTCCTCCATTTTTCCGCCTCGAAGATTTTTAGGGCTTTGCTCTCCCAGCACCCATTTTATTGCATCTGCCACATTGCTTTTTCCGCTTCCGTTAGGCCCGACAATGCAAGTCATCCCGTCGGTAAATTCCATGCTTACCGGCTCGGCAAACGATTTGAACCCATGCATATCAAGTCTTTTAAAATACAATTCTACTTATCCCCGCTCTCATATACTAACTGCGCAGCCTGTTGCTCCGCTTCCTTTTTGCTCTTTCCGACGCCGCTGCTCATGCGCTTGCCATTTACTATCAAATCAATATAGAAAGTCTTGTTATGGTCAGGACCTTCTTCTTTAGCTACAACATATTTAATGAGCGTATCGCCCTTTGCCTGGAATTTTTCCTGAACCAAAGATTTAAAATCTCTGTTGAGCAGCCCTACCGAAGCTTTATGTATAACGTCATCTAAAATGTAAAGAGCTGTCTTTTTTGCAGCTTCCCATCCGCCGTCAATATAAATTGCACCTATAATAGCCTCTACTGCGTCCGCTATCATTGAGTGACGATTTCTGCCGCCGTTATGCTCCTCGCCTTTGCCAAGAATCAGATATTTTCCCAGCTCAAGCTTTTGGCCGCACAAAGACAGAGAGGATTCACAAACTATAGAAGCCCGCTCCTTAGTAAGCACACCCTCTTCTACATCTTTATTTTTGCGATACAAATATTCACTTATGACAGCATCGAGCACTGCATCGCCTAAATATTCAAGACGTTCGTTATTGTCTGAATATTTAAGCTTGTTTTCGTTAACATATGAGCTGTGCGTCAATGCGGTCACGATAAGTTTTTTATCCTTAAAATGGTATTTCAATTTATGGGACAGCTCTCTTATTTCATCCTCATTAAGCAAGATTTTCACCCCCAAACTTTACAGCGATTCTTCATCCTCTGCTGCTTCCGCCATCTTGAGTATTTCATCATGAATAGTTTTTATTACCTGATTTTCTATATATGCTCTTGATTTTAGTATTGTATTTTTTACAGCTTCAGCATCGGAAGAACCGTGCATTTTCAGAACCGCTCCCTTAACACCGAGGAAAGGTGCTGCGCCATACTCGGAATAATCAAACATTCCCTTGATTTCTTTGAGTTTGTCCATCATGAGAGCCGCTCCTATTTTAGCAGCAAAACCCGAAGACATTTTTGTTTTTAAAATGTGCATAAATGCTGATGCCAAACCTTCAGTATATTTTAGAATCACATTTCCGACAAATCCGTCGCATACAACAACGTCTGCCGGCGATTCCGGTATTTGTCTTGCTTCAACATTTCCTACAAAATTAAGATTGCTCTGTGAAAGCAGCTCATAAGCCGCCTTTGTGACTGTATTTCCTTTGGATTCTTCTGAGCCTATGTTTATAAGACCAACTCTGGGATTTTCAACTCCCATAACCTTATTCATATAAACGCTTCCCATAACTCCAAATTCCATAACATTGCCCGGTTTACATTCTGAATTTGCTCCTGAATCCAAAAGCAGCATCGGCTTGTCGCCTTTCATCGGCGGAAGAACTGTAGCGAGCGCCGGTCTGTCTATGCCTCTTATTCTTCCCAATATCAGCAAACTTCCAGACATTATAGCGCCGGTATTTCCAGCGGAAATAAATACGTCAATCTTTTCCTCTTTAAGATGATTTAGTCCTACAACAAGTGACGAATCCGCTTTTCTTCTGACTGCTTTAACAGGCTTGTCATCGTTTGATATCACCTGTGTAGTATGAACTATTTCTATTTTGTCCTGTGCATATTGGTGCTTTGCCAGCTCTTCGCCAAGAGCAATTTCATCTCCGAAAAGACATATCACATCTTCTGCGCCAAGTTTAAGAGAAGCCTCTGCCGCACCCTTGACTGTTTCCTGAGGAGCATTGTCTCCTCCCATTGCATCTAATCCTATTCTGACCATTTTCTATTACCTCCGTCTAAAGGATGGTTGTTAAATTCTTTATATATCTTTCTATTATATTAGAATTTCTCATACGGGTCAACTATTCTAAAAACCCGAATTTTCGGCGAAGCCGCCGTAGGGAACGGTTCGTAACCGTTCCGAGAACGCGCCTATGTGCCGTTTCGTGCACAAATGTGCATTTTTCAACGATTTTTCGTAGGGAACTGTCCGTGACTGTTCCGTTTGAAACGGTTCGTAACCGTTCCGAGAACGCGCCTGTGTGTCGTTCCGTGCACAAATGTGCATTTTTCAACGATTTTTCGTAGGGAACTGTCCGTGACTGT
>CAVIBE010000109.1:0-1459 GCA_963640885.1 Oscillospiraceae bacterium
GGTTATGACAGTTTGTACTTTGGGAACTCTCAGCGAGTCTCAAACTCTCGACGGAATTTCAGAGGATACAGAAAAGAGATATATACATCACTATAATTTCCCGGGATACAGCGTAGGCGAACCTAAACCTATGAGAGGTCCGGGCAGAAGAGAAATCGGACACGGTGCTTTGGCTGAAAGAGCGCTTCTTCCGGTAATACCTTCACCTGAGGAATTTCCTTATACAATCAGACTTGTATCTGAAGTTTTATCATCAAACGGAAGTACATCTCAGGCTTCTGTTTGCGGCAGCACGCTCGCACTCATGGATGCAGGTGTTCCTATCAAAGCTCCTGTTGCAGGTATCGCTATGGGTCTTATCAAATCTGAGGACAAGGTTGCAATTCTTTCTGATATTCAGGGAATGGAAGACTTCCTCGGTGACATGGACTTTAAGGTTGCCGGCACAGAAAAAGGTATAACAGCAATACAGATGGATATTAAGATTCACGGTATTGACAGAGAAATTTTGAAAACTGCGATTGCTCAGGCAAGAGAAGGCAGAATGTTCATTATGGGTAAAATGCTTGATGTTCTTCCTGAGCCTCGCGCTGAAGTAAATAAAAATGCTCCAAGAATAGAAACTATTAAAATACATCCTGATAAGATCAGAGAGCTTATCGGCCCGGGCGGAAAGGTTATCAACGGAATTATCGACAAAACCGGCGTTAAGATTGATATTCAGGATGACGGCACGGTATATGTTGCAGGTAAAGACAAGGCAACTGTGGACGCAGGTCTTGATGAAGTAAACAAAATAGTGAAAGATGTCGAAGTCGGCGAAGTATACGACGGCGTTGTAACAAGAATTATGGCATTTGGCGCATTTGTTGAAGTTCTTCCGGGTAAAGAAGGACTGCTCCATATTTCAAAAATCTCTCACGAGAGAGTTGCTAAGGTTGACGATGTGCTTAAGGTTGGCGACCATATTACGGTTAAAGTTATGGAAATTGACAATCAGAACAGAATAAATCTTTCGCATAAAGATCTTATACCTAAGCCGGGCAAATAGGAGATATTATGGTTAAAACAATAAAATTGGACTGCGGCGCCCGGGTTATAACAGAAAAAATTCCCTATGTAAAATCAACCTGCGTGGGGATTTGGGTAAAAGCAGGGTCTGTAAATGAATGTGCGAAAAACTACGGGATTTCGCATTTCATAGAGCATATGACTTTCAAGGGAACGCCATCAAGAAGTGCAAAACAGATTGCAGAAGATATTGACAGGATAGGCGGGCAGATTAATGCTTTTACAGCAAAAGAGGCTACCTGCTATTATGTCAAGACCATTGACTCTAATATTTATAAGGCCATGGAAGTTCTTTTTGATATTTTTTTCCACTCGTCTTATGACGAAACGGAAATGGAAAAAGAAAAACAGGTTGTTTATGAAGAAATAAATATGCACGATGATTCAC
>CAVIBE010000109.1:1469-3437 GCA_963640885.1 Oscillospiraceae bacterium
CCTGAGGATGACGTCAGCGATACTTTATATGAAGTTCTTTTCAAAGATCATCCTTTGGGAACTGAGATTTTGGGAACTAAAGAAATTCTGGCTTCCTTTACGCCTGACGATCTCAGAAAATACGTGGACGAAAATTATACTGTCGGAAATGTGCTGATTTCTGTTACCGGTAATTTTGATGAAGAACGTTTGCTCAATACGGTTGAAAAGCATTTTAGACAGCTCAGCCGTAAGAAGCAAAAGCTCGTTGAGTATCCGACATCGTATATGCCGTCATTTTATTTTAAGGAAAGAGATATCGAGCAGGCTCATCTGTGTATGGGCGTGCGCGGCTCTAAGTTTTATGATGAGCTTTATTTCGCCAGAAATATTGTCTGCGGCATTATGGGCGGCAGCATGAGCTCCAGGCTGTTTCAGAATATAAGAGAAGACAAGGGTATGGCTTATTCGGTCTATTCTTACCTGAGTTCTTTTACTGCTGATGGCTGCTTTGTAATCTATGCGGGCGTTGGTCAGGACAAGCTTCCTGAAACCATAAGGCTTATAAGGGAAGAGCTTCTTCTTCTCAGAAAGGATGGCATCACCGGGGACGAGTTTGATTCTGCTAAGGAACAGCTCAAGAGCAGTTTTATTTTCAGCCTTGAAAATGTGAGCGGTAAGATGGCTTCTAATGGGAAATCTCAGCTTCTTCTCGGTAAGACTTATACGCCTGAGGAAACTCTGAGCAAGATTTCTTCCGTAACTATGGATGAAATTGAGCAGGTAATTGATGAATTTACGGAAATGAAGAATTATTCTGCTACGGCAACCGGGAGAAATGTGATTGATCTTGAAAAGTGCATAAACGGATAAATCTTATCAAACAGGGCGGGTTATTTTTGTGATCCGTCCTTAATTGTAGAAACATATTAATTGTCGGGGGTGAGTGTTTTGCCTGAAATAAAAATAAAGTATTTTTCTGATAAGCTTGAGCGTCTGCGTTACATAGACGGAAAATCTGACTGGATAGATCTTCGTGCGGCGGAAACTGTGGAACTTAAAGCGGGTGACTATTATGCTATACCTTTGGGTGTGGCGATGAAGCTTCCTGAAAATTATGAGGCTCATGTGGTTCCGAGAAGCTCTACGTTTAAAAATTATGGGATAATAATGGTAAATTCGGTTGGGATAATTGATAATACGTATTGCGGTCCTGATGATCAGTTTCATATGCCTGTATATGCAACGAGAGATACGGTAATTCATTTTAATGATCGCATATGCCAATTTCGTATTATGAAAAATCAGCCGCATATTGATTTTATTGAGGACAGCCTTGAAAATGAAGAAAACAGGGGCGGTTTCGGCAGTACGGGAAGAAAATAGGGAACGGTTCATAACCGCTCAGCGAATACGGTTTGAGGCTCCGCGCCACAGGCCTTGCAGTCGTACGGACAACGACTGCGCCGACCTATGCCGCCTCCGCCTTTTTTTGCATAATCCCTGTCCGTAGGGAACGGTTCGTAACCGTTCCGAGAATTAAAATACGGTTTTCCGTAGGTAACGTGCCTGCGCGCCGTTCCTGACAATAGAAGTTAAAGAAATATTTCAAGAGATCGAAGAGAGGAACCCATAATATATGAACGAACTGAAAATTAATATAGAAGATTCTGAGCTTGTCAACAAAGTGTTCGGGTATTTGGACAGAAATATAAAAATTATAGAAGAAAATTTTGACGTGGAAATTGTTCTCAGAAATGATCATATACTGATTACAGGCGATAATTGCAAAATAGCAGGCGAAGTCATGTATGAACTCATAGCTGCCATAAAAGCCGGGGATAATATTGATGCTCAGAAAATAAACTATATAATTTCACTTACCTTAGATGGCAAATCATATAAGGAAACAGCTTTATCAAATGGCATTATATGTTTTACTCACAAAGGCAAACCCATCAAACCTAAAACTCTCGGGCAGGCAAATTA
>CAVIBE010000110.1:0-3911 GCA_963640885.1 Oscillospiraceae bacterium
TCCTTATACTCTGATAGACTATTTTCCGGACGATTTTCTTCTGGTAATAGATGAGTCACACGTAATGATACCTCAGCTGAGAGCAATGTACGCAGGCGATCGTTCACGAAAGGAATCTCTGGTTGATTACGGTTTCAGACTGCCGTCAGCGCTTGACAACAGACCTATGAAATTTGAGGAATTTGAGAAAGTTGTCAATCAGGCTATTTATGTGAGCGCAACTCCGGCGCCTTACGAAAAAGAAAAGTGTGGCAACGTTTTTGTGGAACAGCTCATTCGTCCGACCGGTTTGATAGACCCGCCTATAGAGGTGAGACCGACTGAGGGGCAGATTGACGACCTTGTTAAGGAAATAAATGCCGTCCGGGAGCGCGATGAGAGGATTCTCGTCACTACGCTTACCAAAAAGATGGCGGAGAGCCTTACGGATTATTTGAAAAACGTAGGCATAAAAGTAAAATATATGCACTCTGATACACAAACTCTGGAGCGAACCGAGATAGTAAGAGACCTCAGACTTGGTGAATTTGACGTGCTCGTGGGAATAAATCTTCTCAGAGAAGGGCTTGACCTGCCTGAAGTATCATTAATTGCAATACTGGATGCTGACAAAGAAGGCTTTTTGAGAACCGAGACTTCGCTGGTTCAGACAATTGGAAGAGCTGCGAGAAATGTCAACGGCAGAGTTATAATGTACGCGGACACTATTACGAAATCTATGAGCCGGGCAATAGAGGAAACTGAAAGAAGAAGAAAAATTCAGTCAGATTATAACAAAGCGAACGAAATAATTCCGCATACGGTAAGAAAGGGCATCAGAGAAAAGATAGAAGCCACAATGGCGGCTGAAGAAACGGATATTTTCTATGCGACAAGCGCGGCAGAACTGACCGCAAAAGAAAGAAAAGACCTTGTTTCCAGGCTGGAAAAGGAAATGAGAGATTGTGCTCAGAACCTGCAGTTTGAGCGGGCGGCACAGCTCAGAGACAGAATAATGGAAATAAAGACTTATAACAAAAGGTAATAAAATGGGTAAATCAGATAAGATAATAATTAGAGGTGCAAAGGGGCACAATCTTAAAAATATAGATGTTGATATTCCGAGAGACCAATTCGTGGTTATAACGGGGTTGTCAGGCTCAGGAAAATCCACCTTGGCATTCGATACAATCTACGCCGAGGGTCAAAGAAAATACGTGGAGAGTTTGTCGGCTTATGCCAGGCAGTTCCTCGGTCAGATGGACAAGCCGGACGTGGAGTTTATTGAAGGACTGTCGCCGGCTATTTCGATAGATCAAAAAACTACCAGCAGAAACCCGAGATCCACAGTCGGGACTGTAACGGAAATCTATGACTATTTGAGATTGCTTTATGCAAGAGTCGGAATCCCGCATTGTCCGGTTTGCGGAAGAGAGATAAGCGGGCAGTCTGTGGATCAGATTGTTGATCGTATAATTCAGCTCGAAGAAGGAACAAAGCTTATGCTGCTTGCGCCTGTGGTAAGCGGCAAAAAAGGCGAGCACGAAAAAATCTTAGAGAGAATCAGAAAAGACGGATTTTCGAGAGTCAGGGTTGACGGAAAGGTTTATAATATCGCCGAAGAAGACATAAAGCTTGAAAAAACAAAAAAACATACTATAGAAATCGTTGTCGATCGAATAGTTGTAAAACCGGGAATTGAGGCGAGAATTTCAGATTCGGTGGAGATGGCGCTCAACAATTCTGATGGTTTGGTTATAGCGGGGATTATCGGTGGCGAAGATCTTATATTCAGCACAAAATTCGCCTGCCCTGAGCATGGCGAGGGTATTGCGGAAATGGAACCGAGAGTATTTTCGTTTAACGCACCTTTTGGAGCCTGCCCTGATTGCAACGGATTAGGTCATATTTTGAGAGTTGACCCAGAGCTTGTGGTGGTTGACCCGAAACTGAGCATCGCAAAGGGGGCGCTTGGCAGTGTATTTTCGTCTATGGATGAAAAGGGATATTATTTTCAGATGATATCAGCTTTAGCTGAGGCTTACGGGGCGGATCTTGACACTGCGTTCGAGGAGCTTTCGGAAGAATTTAAGCACGATATACTCTACGGCTCGGATAAACCTCTGAATTATGTTTTTGAAAGCAAGTATGGCGGAACAAGAACGCATATCGGAAGAAATTTTGAGGGTGTTATACGAAATCTTGAAAGAAGATATAGAGAAACAAATTCTGATTTTATAAAAGACAAGATTCAGACGTATATGAGTTTTATCCCCTGCGCTTCATGCGGCGGCAAAAGGCTGAAACCTGAGGTATTGGCTGTAACTGTGGGCGGCATAAGCATTTACGATTTTACGCAAATGTCAGTATCGGAGAGTTTGAACTTTATCGAAAACCTGGTTTTGCCGGAAAAAGAGGCTGTTATAGCAAAAGAAATATTAAAGGAAATAAAAAACAGGCTGACTTTTCTTAAAAACGTGGGACTTGATTATCTCACTTTGTCGAGGTCGGCAGGCACGCTCTCCGGCGGAGAGGCTCAGAGAATAAGACTTGCAACTCAGATTGGCTCAGGACTTATGGGAGTGCTTTATATTCTGGACGAACCGAGCATAGGATTGCATCAGAGCGACAACGACAAACTCATATCGACTTTGCGCAGACTGACGGATATAGGAAATACGCTTATCGTAGTCGAGCATGACGAAGATACGATGAAAGCTGCCGATTATATAATAGATATTGGCCCGGGAGCCGGGATTAACGGCGGTGAAGTGGTGGCATGCGGCACTTATGAGGACATAATGAAATGTGAGCGCTCTATAACCGGTCAGTATTTAAAAGGCATAAGAAGTATTCCTGTGCCGAAAACACGAAATCCGGGAAACGGAAATTTTCTCCGGATAAAGGGCGCGGCTGAGAATAATCTGAAAAATATCGATGTTGACATACCGCTTGGGACTTTTACCTGCGTTACGGGTGTATCCGGTTCTGGCAAAAGTTCGCTCATAAATGAAATTTTGTACAAATCTTTGGCTGCAAAATTAAACAGAGCTAAGACGAGAGCGGGAAAACATGATATAATAGAAGGCGTTGAGTTTCTTGACAAGGTTATAAATATAGATCAGTCTCCGATCGGCAGGACGCCAAGGTCGAATCCGGCAACTTATACGGGAGTTTTTACTTATATAAGGGATTTGTTCGCCGGTTTGCCAGAGGCAAAGGCAAGAGGTTACCAAAAAGGGCGATTCAGCTTTAATGTAAAAGGTGGACGTTGTGAAGCTTGTTGCGGAGATGGTATAATAAAAATCGAGATGCACTTTTTGCCGGACGTTTATGTTCCTTGTGAAGTTTGCAAGGGCAGGCGATATAACCGCGAAACTCTTGAGGTTAAGTATAAAGGCAAAAGCATTTACGATGTGCTCGATATGACGGTTGAGGAAGCGTTGGAATTTTTCAAAAATATACCGCCGATAACGAGGCAGCTTCAAACTCTGTATGAAGTCGGACTGGGCTATATAAAATTGGGTCAGCCGTCAACGCAGCTATCCGGCGGGGAAGCGCAGAGAATAAAGCTGGCAAGCGAGCTCGCAAAACGCAGTACAGGAAAGACAATATATATTTTAGATGAGCCTACCACAGGGCTTCATTTTGAAGATGTCAACAAACTGATCCAGGTACTTGACAGATTAGCCAAAGGAGGCAATACTGTTATTGTAATTGAGCATAATTTGGACGTCATAAAAGTCAGTGATTATATAATAGATCTGGGACCGGGAGGCGGAAACCGTGGCGGAACAGTCGTGGCGCAGGGAACGCCTGAGGAAATTGCAGAAAATCCCGAATCGCTGACAGGGAAATATTTAAAAACGGTATTGCAGAAAGGAAATAAGTAGTTATGGAAAAAGCTAAGCGCACTTTTCAAGGAATATATG